>NZ_JBHMEC010000018.1:0-57257 GCF_042430665.1 Roseovarius ramblicola
ATGGTCCGTCCCTTCGTTGGGTCGGACTCTAATTCCAAATGGAGGAAAAATCCCGTGGCAGGTCACACTCTCATTGCTTCGCGGTACTCAGCCAGCGCACCCATCGGCTACGCCTCCTGCATGTTCGGTCTCCGTTTCGGTCGATAGCGATGGAAACAGCGCGCGCAGTTTTGGCGGTGTTGCGAGTTACACCATTGGAAAGGCAAAGAAAATTTCGACCGAACCGGAATCGGCGCGGTTCGCCCGACCAGAGACCAGAGGCCATTCAGAGACGGAAATCGCCGCGCCCGGGCATCTCAGCGGTTCGCACGCTACCGGCAAACCCCTTTGAAAACAGGAGAAATTCCACCTCTGACAAGTGGCCTGAACGGGTTCGCGATGGTGATGGTGGCGGAGAGACAGGGATTCGAACCCTGGAGACGGTTTCCCGCCTACACGCTTTCCAGGCGTGCGCCTTCGACCACTCGGCCACCTCTCCGTGGGGGCCTTCTAGCCGCAGCGGAGCAGGATTGGCAAGGGGTCGGTGATGCCATCGACGACACCTTGGCGCGGCCGGTTCCCGGCGAGGCGGCCGGTGCGGTCGGGCGGATGGCAAAGGCGCTTGACGCGCCGCGCCTGCCGACCGGAAACTGCGCCCCGGAGCGGAAATGACCGACAGGGACCAAAGCCCCCATGACAGACAAGATATTGCGCGGACGCCTCCTGACCTTTCATGCCGAGCCGCAGGGGCCGGAGGACAGCACCGCCTACAGCTATATCGAGGATGCCGGGCTCTTGATCGAGCGCGGCCTGATCCGCGCGGCGGGGACATATGCGGAGATCGCGGCACGGGCCCCCGACCTGCCCGTGACCGATCACCGTCCGCACCTGATGATGGCCGGGTTCATCGACCCGCATATCCATTTTCCGCAGGTGCAGGTGATCGCGTCCTGGGGCGCGCAGCTTCTCGACTGGCTCAATACCTATACCTTCCCCGAGGAGACCCGCTTTGCCGACCCGGCCCATGCCGCGCGCATGGCGGCGCTGTTCCTCGACCAACTGACCGGTAACGGCACCACCACCGCCGCCGCCTATGCCTCGGTCCACCGCGCCTCGGCCGAGGCGCTGTTTGCCGAGGCCGCGCGGCGCGACATGCGCATCATCGCGGGCAAGGTGATGATGGACCGCAACGCGCCCGACGGGCTGCGCGACACGCCGCAGGCGGGCTATGACGACAGCAAGGCATTGATCCGACGCTGGCACGGGCGGGGCCGCGCGCTCTATGCCATCACGCCGCGTTTTGCCATCACCTCGACGCCGGAACAGCTTGAAATGGCGGGTGCCCTGGTGGCCGAGCACCCCGGCTGCTACCTGCAAACGCACCTGTCCGAGACCCATGACGAGATCGCCTATACCGCCCGCCTCTACCCCGACGCGCCCGACTATCTCGGGGTCTACGAGCGCTACGGCCTCTTGTCGCCAAGGGCCCTGATGGGCCACTGCCTGCACCTCACCCCGCGCGAGATCGGCGTGATGCAGGAGACCGGCGCGCGGCCCGTGTTCTGCCCCACCTCGAACCTGTTTCTCGGCAGCGGCCTCTTTGACGATGCCGGGCTGCGGGGTGCGGGCCTCGTCAACGCGATCGCCACCGATGTGGGCGGCGGTACCAGCTATTCGATGCTGCAAACGCTCCATGAGGGCTACAAGGTGCTGCAGCTTCAGGGCCAGAAACTGCACCCGCTGCGCGCCTTTCACTGGATCACGCGGGGCAACGCGGTGGCGCTGGGCCTGGAGGATCGCATCGGCACGCTCGAGGCCGGGAGCGAGGCCGATATCGTCGTGCTCGACGCCCGCGCCACCCCGGCGATGGCGCTTCGGATGGAGCGCGCCCGAACCCTCTCGGAAGAGCTGTTCATCCTGCAGATCATGGGCGACGACCGCGCCGTGGCGCAGACCTATGTCGCCGGAGCGCCGCAGAAGAAACCCGTGGAGTCGCTGCCCTGACGGGGATCGGTTCAGCCCTCGGTCTCGGCGGTTCTGCGCGGCAGCACCCAGTCGGGGCGGGGGAAGTGGCAGGTATAGCCCTGCGGGAAACGGGCGAGGTAATCCTGATGCTCGGGCTCGGCCTCCCAGAAGTCGCCGGCCGGCTCGACCTCAGTCACCACCTTGCCGGGCCACAGACCGCTGGCCTCGACATCGGCGATGGTGCGCAGGGCCTCTTCGCGCTGTGCCTCCGAGCAGTAGTAGATGGCCGAGCGATAGCTCATGCCGACGTCGTTGCCCTGCCGGTTGCGCGTTGTGGGGTCGTGAATCTGGAAGAATACTTCCAGCAGCCGCCGATAGCTGATCCGGGCGGGATCGAAGACGATCTCGATACCCTCGGCGTGGGTGCCGTGATCGCGGTACGTGGCGTTGGGCACGTCGCCGCCCGTGTAGCCCACCCGCGTCGCGATCACCCCGTCGAGATTGCGGATGAGATCCTGCATCCCCCAGAAGCAGCCGCCTGCCAGAACCGCGCGTTCGCTCATGTCACGTCCTCCACCTGATCGAGATACGCGCCGTATCCCTCGGCCTCCATGTCATCGCGATGAATGAATCGCAGGCTCGCCGAGTTTATGCAATAGCGCAGGCCGCCCCGGTCGCGCGGGCCGTCGGGAAAGACATGGCCGAGATGGCTGTCGCCGTGGGCGCTGCGCACCTCGGTGCGGATCATGCCGAGGGTGGCGTCGCGCAACTCGGCCACATGCGCCGCCTCCAAGGGCTTGGTAAAGCTGGGCCAGCCGCACCCCGAATCGTACTTGTCGGCGCTGGCGAAAAGCGGCTCTCCCGAGACGATATCGACGTAGATCCCGGGCTCTTTATTGCCGAGATACGCGCCGGTGCCGGGGCGTTCCGTGCCGTTCTGCTGGGTGACGCGGTATTCCTCGGGGCTGAGCGCCGCGATGCGCTCGGGGTCCTTGTGGTAGCTGGCCATGATACGCTCCGTTTTCCTGTTCCCTTTTACAGCACAAGCGCCACCGAGGCCGAGGCACGCCCGGCAGAAAGGTTCAGATTCTCGTTGGCGCGGTCCGGCATGGGGTGCAGTGTACTTCACCTGCGCGGGCTGCGACAGGAGTGGCGGCGTGCGGGATCAGAACAGCGAGAGGATGCGGCTCAGGCGCAGGCCCAGGGTCACCTCCGGGTCCTCACGATGTTCGCCATACACGACCGAGACGTTGGGAGTAATGGTCCAGCTATCATCGAGGCCGACGTTCAGGCCGAACTCGACACCGGCGTCGATGCCGCTTTCGGTGTTGCTGAACGGGCCGTTGTCGTCGGACACGGTGAGCTGGGAATAGCCCAGCGTCCCCGCAGCGTGCAGGCTGAGCGGAGGCATCGAGCCGATGCTTTGACCGTCGTTCAATGGAATCGCGAAGGCAAGACCGGCATAGGGCCGCTTCACGGTCGTGTGGCCCCGGAAAGTGGTGTTGGTGATGCCATTGAAGGTACCACCGATATTGGTGAACTCGGTGACGCGGCTGCGCAGATAGGTGTAGCCGACGATGATCGACCAGACGGTGGTAGTTGCGCGCCGCAGCCTGGGGTCCCGGTTTGTCGCGGCACGGCCCAGGATCCACGCTAGCCGCAGGTCCAGCGCCGGGCCCGAGAACGGGTCCGACGGAAAGCGCTGGCTGGTGCCGCCACCGGTTGGCACGCTGGTGTCGAAGCCGTCGGCAAGGGTGCCGACCCCAAGGGAGACGGCAATGCGGGGGAAGCTGGTCACCGGGGCCGGGCCACCCGCTCCAGCCGGACCCGCCCCCCGGCCCGGACCGCCGCCAAAGATCGGCGGGCCCGACCCGCGAATGAAAATCGGCGGCAGCGAGGTCGGTGTCGGACAATAGCGTGGCTGGTCCGATTCACCCATCTCCGCGAGAGCGGAGACCAGGCTGGCCTCGAACCCCACGGCCCTTGCTCGCTCATCGGCGGAAAGGTTCGGATCATTCAGCACATTACGCTCGTGCCGGGCGAGGCAGCAGCGCATGTCGAGGGGCGAGCCGAGATCTCCGGTGCAGCCGTAGAACGCCGCGTCGTCGGTGCTGATCCCGCCGGTACCGTCCTGCGCCGCCGCCGACTGGCCGGTCAAGAGACAGGCCGCGATCCCGACGATGGCTACGCATCCCGATCGGTTACGGATTTTTGGCATTCCGCTGCCCCCCAAAGGATGAAATATCGCATTATCAGGCCGAAAGATCAAGTTTTCCGCTTTCCTGACGCCGACTGCGCCCGCCACACCGTTCAAATGAGGACAGACCGTGCGCGACATCGAGTTCACGCATCACCCGGAGGGTGATCCATGAAACACCGTCGTTACGCTGCCCAGCCAACGGAAGCGCAGCCGAAAAAGGGCGGTCAGAAGAGCGAGACCATGCGGTCGCTTGCGAAATCCGGGGTTAGATGGGGCGAAACCGCCAAAATACAAAGAGCCGGACCGTGGCCCTTGCCGCAAATGGGGCGTGGACATATGATCTGACCAGTCTTTTCACGGGCCCGCATCATGCCATTCGAGAAAGTCACCCCCGAAAAGCTCTCGACCGCGGTGACGCGGCAGATCGAGAAGCTGATCCTGCGCGGCATCCTGCGGCCCGGCGAGCGGCTGCCCGCCGAGCGCGAGCTGGCCGAGAAGCTGGGCGTGTCGCGCCCGTCGCTGCGCGAGGCGGTGGCCGACCTCCAGCAAAAGGGGCTTCTGACGGCGCGCGCCGGGGCGGGCATTTACGTGGCCGACGTGCTGGGCAGCGCGTTTTCGCCGGCGCTGATCCGGCTCTTTGCCGAGCATGACGAGGCGGTGTTCGACTATATCGGCTTTCGCCGCGATCTCGAAGGGCTGGCGGCATGCCGGGCTGCGCGGCTCGCCTCGGATACCGATCTTCAGGTGATCCAGACCGTGATGGACAAGATGGAGGCCGCCCATAAAAAGACCAACCCGGCGGACGAGGCGCGGCTCGACGCCGAGTTTCACATGGCGATCATCGAGGCGAGCCACAATGTGGTCATGCTGCACATGATGCGCTCGATGTTCCAGCTCCTGCGCGAGGGCGTGTTCTACAACCGCCAGGTGATGTTCCGCCAGCGCACCACGCGCGGGGCCCTGCTCGACCAGCACCGCGTGATCAACGCCGCCATCCAGGCGCGCGATCCGGACGCAGCGCACGCGGCGGTGGACGCACATCTCGCCTACGTGGAGCAAGCGCTGTCGAACCAGCAGAAGGCCGACCGAAACGAGGCCATCGCGCGCCAGCGCTTCGAGCACGAGCAGTCCCGCTAGGCGGCCCTGCCAGGCAGGGCCGGTTTCGTGGCGCGGTGCCCATCTGGGGGTGCGGTCGCCACCCGGCACCACATCTTGCCCCACGCGATGCCAGAATCGGAAATTATTCAAGAGAATTAAAGCTTTGAGCGACACAACTCATGTGATAAGCTCAATTGATAAAGCGCGGCATCAAACGTCGCCACGAGGCAGAAACAAGACGAAAAAGAGCGGAACCATGAAGACATGGGGCAGTCAGTCTCTGATGTGGGGCCTGGTCGCGCTGGCGGCGGCCTGGATGTTCGTGGTCGTGCCACTGAGCGCGGCGGCGGCCCCCTACGCGGGCTACGTGATCGACGCACGCAACGGCAAGGTGTTCTATTCCGAGAACGCCAACACGCGGCTTCATCCCGCCTCGCTCACCAAGATGATGACGCTCTACATCGTCTTCGAGGCCGTGGAAAACGGCGAGATCGGGCTCGATGACCGGGTGACCATCTCGCGCCATGCGGCGTCCGAGCCGCCGAGCAAGCTTGGCCTGCGCCCCGGACAGCGGATCAAGCTGCGCTATCTCATCCGCGCCGCTGCCGTGCGCTCGGCCAATGACGCCGCCACCGCGCTGGCCGAGGCGATCGAGGGGTCGGAGGCGCGCTTTGCCCGCCGCATGAACCGCACCGCCAAGGCGATGGGGATGACGCGGACCACGTTCAAGAACGCGCATGGCCTGACCGAGAGCGGGCACCTGTCCACGGCCCGCGACATGACGATCCTCGGGCGGCATGTGCTCTACGACTATCCCGATTATTACAACCTGTTCTCGCGGATCACCGCCGATGCCGGCGTCAAGCGGGTAAGCCACACCAACCGCCGCATGCTGCGCAGCTACCGCGGCGCGGACGGGATCAAGACCGGCTATACCCGCGCCGCCGGGTTCAACCTGACGGCCAGCGCCGAGCGGAACGGCGAGCGCATCATCGCCACCGTGTTCGGCGGCAAATCCACCTCGTCGCGCAACGCGCAGGTGGCCAAGCTGCTCGACCTCGGCTTTCACAAGGCCGCGCGCCGGGTGGCGCTGGCCCCGCCGGGGCGTCCGCCCTATCTGGGACGGCTGGGCCACGCGCCGGTGACCATCGCCGCCGGAGGGGCGCGCCCGGCCTACGCCGCGCGCACGACGCGTTTGGCCACCGCCGCGGCCGTGCGCCACAGCCTGCGGCCCCGCCCCCGCCCCGGTGCGGAGCCGGTGGAACCGGCGGCCGCCGTGGTGCTGGCCGATACCGACGGCATAGAGCGCGCGGTGCGCGACGCTGCCGAGGCCGCCGAGACCACCGCGACGAAGGTCGCCGCGGTCGAAGACATCCCGGCATTGCGCCCCGAACCGCGCCCCGAAACGATGCCCGACGCAGAGCGTGCCGCGGATGATACCAAGGTGGCCGCCGGGTCGGCAGGGCCGCAACCGGAGGTCGTGACCCGCGTGTCCACCTCCGACGGTCGCCACTGGGGCGTCAATGTCGGGCGCTATCCCAATGAGTTCAAGGCGCGGCAGGTACTCTTGCAGACCGCGCTGAGCGAGATTTCCACGCTCGAGGACAGCCTGCGCAAGGTGGTGCGCCGCCCCACCGGGTTCGACGCGAATTTCATGGGCATGACCCGCGAGGCCGCCGACCTCGCCTGCCGCCGTCTTCAGGCACGCAAGATCACCTGCTTCATGATCGGGCCGAGCTGAGCCCGGTCACTCGGCGCGCAGCGTGGCCCAGGCATAGGGTGGCCACATCATCGCCCGCCGCAGCCGTCCCAGCGGCCAGCGACCGGGCGGGGTCCGCATGATGTCCGGGTAGAGTGACGCCGATGGGCGGTCCAATGCCAGATCGGCGAGGATCGCGCCCGCATGGCTGGCCATCGCCACACCGTTGCCATGAAAGCTGAGCGCGGCGAACGCCCCCGGCATCCCGTGGACCGGCCCGGCGAAAGGCGTGAGATCGGGGGCCAGCGACAGGAGGCCGTTCCAGCCATGCGGCGTCTCGACATGGGACCACGCCGGGAACATCGCCTCGAAATGCGCCCTGATGGTGCGCTGCATGCGGGCATCGTGGCGCGGCGAGGAAAACAGCCCGCCGCGCATCCCGAAGAGCATCCGCCGGTCGGGCATCAGCCGGAAATAATGCAGGAAGAACCGGTCGTCGAAGCACATCTGGTGCGTGGTCCAGCCCTGCGCGTCGAGCTCCCCGTCGGTGAGCGGGCGGGTCACGATGACGTTGGATTGCACCGGCAGATAGCGGCCCCGCAGCCAGCCGGGCAGATCGTCCGACGAATAGCCGTTGGTCGCCACGATCAGGCGGCGCGCGGTGATCCGGGCGTCCGGCGTGGCAAGGTGGAACCGCCCACCGGAGCGAATCGCGGTGACCGGTGACCGCGCATGGAACCGCGCGCCCGCCCCGGTCGCGGCACAGGCGAGGCCCGTCGCGTATTTCAGCGGGTTGAGCGCAAAGCCGATGGGCGTGGTGAGCGCCGCGTGAAACGGCCCACGCATCCCCGCCTGCGCCAGCGCGCCGCCGGGGATGAGCGTGGGTGTCACGCCGTAATCCGCCTCGATCTGCGCGGCGCGGGCCGTGAACCCGGCAGCGGCACGGGGCGTGTGGGCCAGCACCGTCTCGCCTTTGGAATGGGTGTCGGCGGCGATGCCGAGGCGGTCGATCAGGGCGCGCACGGTCCCGACCGCCGCCATCTCGGTGCGGCACCAGTCGCGTCGGGCATCCTCGCCGTGGTGTCGGCGGAGCATCGCGTCCGAGGCCGCCGAGCCCCCGAGGCAGCAGAACCCGCCGTTGCGCCCCGATGCGCCCCAGCCCACATGCTCGGCCTCGAATACGCGCACATCCTCGCCCGCCTCGGCGAGGTGCAATGCCGCCGACAGCCCGGTGAAGCCCGCGCCGATCACCGCCACGTCGCAGGCGATCTCGCCCTCGGCGGCGGGGTGGTCGGGGATATCGGCGGTCCCGGCCCAGAAACAGGCGGCGCGCGGACCGGGCCCATAGGTATGGGCGGGAAAGACCCGCCTCATACCTGCCCGGCCGCGGCGCGCTCCTCGGCCTGTTGGCGCAAGCTGGCGCGTTTGGTGACGAGCGAGGCGGTGACGACGCCGACGGCGACAATGCCGATCATGATGGTCGAGAGCGCGTTGATCTCGGGGCTGACCCCCAGCCGGATCGACGACCAGATCTTGATCGGCAGCGTGGTGGCCGAGGGCCCGGCGGTAAAGGATGCGATCACCAGATCGTCGAGCGACAGCGTGAACGCCAGCAGCCAGCCCGAGATCACCGCCGGCGCGATGATCGGCAGGGTGACGAGGCGGAACGCATCGAACGCCGAACAGCCAAGATCGAGCGCCGCCTCTTCCAGTGAGCGGTCAAAGCTCATCAGCCGCGACGAGACCACCACCGCGACGAAGGCCATCGAAAAGGTGGTGTGCGCGAGGATGATGGTAAGAATGCCGCGATCCAGCCCGATGCCGATGAACAGCAGGAGCAGCGACAGGCCGGTGATCACCTCGGGCATCACCAGCGGCGCGTAGATCATGCCGGAAAACAGCGTGCGGCCCGGAAAGCGCCCGGCGCGCACCAGCACCAATGCGGCCATCGTGCCCAGCACGGTGGCGATGGTCGAGGACGCCACCGCCACCTTGAGCGTGACCAGCGCGGCGTCGAGGAACGCCTCGTTCTGAACCAGCGTGCCGTACCATTTCGTCGAGAACCCGGCCCAGACCGTCACCAGCTTGGATGAGTTGAAGCTGTAGACGATGAGCAGGATCATCGGCAGGTAGAGGAACGCGAAGCCGAAGGTGAGCGAGGTGGCGTTGAACCATGTCAGACGTCTCATGCGCGCGCCCCCCGGTGTCCGATTTCTTGAAAAGAAATCGCGGCAAAATCCTTTGAAGATTTCGGTTGCAGGCGGCGGCTCATCCCTCGGCCTCCCGGCTTTTCTGCTCGTTCCGCTGGAACAGGATGATCGGGATGATCAGGATCAGCAGCAGCACCACCGCCACCGCGCTTGCCACCGGCCAGTCGCGGTTGTTGAAGAATTCCTCCCACAGCACCTTGCCGATCATAAGCGTGCGCGACCCGCCCAGAAGCGAGGGGATGACAAACTCGCCGATGGTGGGGATGAACACCAGAAAACAGCCCGCCACGATCCCGTTGCGGGACAGCGGCACGGTGATCAGCCAGAAGGCCGAGAGCCGCGAACAGCCCAGATCCTCTGCCGCCTCCAGAAGCGATCCGTCCATCCGCTCCAGCGTCGAGTAGATCGGCAGGATCATGAACGGCAGGTAGGTATAGACGATGCCGATATACACCGCCGTCGGCGTGTTGAGGATATCGAGCGGCTCGGAAATCAGGCCTGCCCATAGCAGCACCTGGTTGAGATAGCCCTCGGTCGAGAGGATCCCCATCCACGAATAGACCCGGATGAGAAACGAGGTCCAGAACGGCAGGATCACCAGCATCATCAGCGTCGGACGCCAGTGATCCGGCGCGTTGGCCATGCCGTAGGCGATCGGATAGCCCACCAAAAGCGTGCAGACGGTGGCGATCACCGCGATCCGGAGCGACGAGAGATACGCCTTCCAGTATAGATCATCGGTGGTCAGGAAGGCGAAATTATCGAAATCGAGTTGCGACAGGAATGCCTTGATCCCGGCCCAGCCCCCCGTCAGGTCGAGCGTCGGCGTGTAGGGCGGGATCGACAACATCGGGTCCGACAGTGAAATCTTGAGCACGATGCCGAAGGGCACCAGGAACAGCGCCAGAAGCCAGGCATAGGGCAGCGCGATGAGGGCGAAGCGGCGCATCCCGTCATTCCCTCAACAGGACGGCGGCGGTGTCCGACCACGACAGCCACACGGTGTCTTCCCAGGTGAAATCGCGGCGCGACAGGCGGCGGGTGTTGGCCGCCTGTGCCTTGACCATCCGCCCGCCCGCGATCTCGACATGGTAGGTCGAAAGATTGCCGAGATAGGCGATGTCGATGATCTTGCCCTGCACGGCGTTGCGGCGGTCCTCGGGACGTTCGGCGGTGATCGACACCTTCTCCGGGCGCAGCGCGAGATGGCAGGTCTCGCCCTCGGCGAGGTCGATGTCGAAGGCCGCGTGGAGCGGCGCGGCCCCTTCGGCATAGTGCACGTCATAGCCCGCGTCCGCCCGCGCGGCGCGGCCGGTGAGGATGGTCACGTCGCCGATGAAATCCGCGACATAGGTGGTGCTCGGGTTCTCGTAGATACGCGCGGGGGTGTCGGCCTGCACGATGCGGCCCTCGTCCATCACCGCGACGCGGCTGGCCACGGTCATCGCCTCTTCCTGGTCATGTGTGACGATGACGAAGGTGGTGCCGGTCTTTTCCTGGATATCCATCAGCTCGAACTGCGTGGCCTGCCGCAGCTTGGCGTCAAGCGCGCCCAATGGCTCGTCGAGCAGCAAGAGCTTGGGTGCCTTGGCGAGGCTGCGCGCGAGCGCCACGCGCTGCCGCTGGCCGCCGGAAATCTGGTGCGGCTTGCGCGCCGCGAATTGTTCGAGCCGGGTGAGCTTGAGCATCTCCTCGACCCGCGCGGCAACCGCGTCCTTCGACATGCGGTCGCGGCGCAGCCCGAAGGCGATGTTGTCCCACACCGAGAGGTGCGGAAACAGCGCGTAGGACTGGAACATCATGTTCACCGCGCGCTTGTTGGGCGGGATCGGGGCGATGTCCTGCCCACCCAGAAGGATGGTGCCCTCGGTCGGTGCCTCGAAGCCCGCGAGCATCCGCATCATCGTGGTCTTGCCGCAGCCCGACGGGCCGAGCAGGGCAAAGAATTCCTGCGCGTAGATGTCGAAGGTCTGGTTGTCGATGGCGGTAAAATCACCGAATCGCTTGGTCACGTTCCGAAACTGGATGAGCGGTTTTTCGTGCGGATCGTTCCACGGCTCGAAAACGGTCTGCCCCATGCTGTTCCCCGGCATTTACGGAAATGAATTGGCCCGCGCCGTTCGGGCGCGGGCCGGTCATCGCTCAGGTCCCGGATTTGACCTTGGTCCACATGCGCGTCACCGTGCGCTGGGTCCGCATGTCATAGGGCTTCTTGATATAGGTGTTCTCAAGCGCCTCCTGCGACGGATAGATCGCCGGATCGTTGATCACGTCCTCGCTGAGATGTTTCTGGGACGCCTTGTTGCCGTTGGCGTAGTAGACATAGTTCGACGCCTGCGCCATGTTTTGCGCGTCCATGATGAAGTTGAGGAAGGTGTGGGCGCCGTCCGGGTTGGGCGCGTCCGCCGGAATCGCCATCATGTCGAACCACATGACGGCCCCTTCACTGGGCGCATTATAGGCGATCTCGACACCGTTACCGGCCTCGTCGGCGCGGTCGCGCGCCTGCAACACGTCACCCGACCAGCCGATCGCCACGCAGATATCGCCATTGGCCAGCCCGTTGATGTATTCGCTGCTGTGGAATTTCTGCACGTAGGGGCGCACCGACATCAGCAACTCGCCCGCCGCCTCGAGCTCGTCCTCGTCCGTGCTGTTGGGGTCGTGGCCCAGATAGGTCAACGCCGCGGGCACCACCTCGTCGGGCGCGTCGAGGAAATGCACGCCGCACCCGGCCAGCTTCTCCATGTTCTCCGGTTCGAAGATCAGCGACAGGCTGTCGATGGGCGCATCCTCGCCCAGAACCTCCTCGACCTTGCCGACATTGACGCCGATCCCCGTGGTGCCCCACATGTAGTTGATCGCGTATTCGTTGATCGGCACGTCGGAATCATAGCCCTCGAGCCGCTCCTTGATCACGTCCCAGAGATTGTCGGCATTGGGCAGCTTGTCATAGTCGAGCTTCTGAAACGCGCCCGCCTGGATCTGGCGGATCAGAAAGCTGCCGGTGGGCACCACAACGTCATAGCCCGAGCCACCGGCGAGCATCTTGGTCTCCAGAAGCTCGTTGCTGTCGAACACGTCGTAGGTAAGATCGAGGCCGGTCTCCTCCTGGAACTCGGTGAGCAGGTCCTCGTCGATATAGTCGGACCAGTTATAGACCCGCACCTCCTGAGCCGAGGCGGCGGCAACGCCGAGCGCAAGCGCGGCGGTGGTGGTGAGCATAAGGTATTTCATGGTGGTCTCCCGTTGGTTCGGCATGTTATCTGCCTTGGCGGTATTTGATCAAAAACTGCCGCGGATGGCAATATGGTAATGTTTTCACGCAGCCGTTAAACTCGCAAGCGATGAGTTTGCACAGATATCGGGGATCCCGGAGTGACGTCGAGAACCGCACGCAAAACGGGCAACGAGACCGCCGCCGGCCCGCGCCTTCCGGCGCATGAGACGATCTATCGCCAACTGCGCGCGCTGGTGCTGTTCGGCGATCTGGCCCCCGGACAGGCGGTGACGATACAGGGGCTTTGCGAGCGGCTCGGCGCGGGAATGACGCCGGTGCGCGAGGCGCTGCGGCGGCTGATCGCCGAGGGCGCGCTGGAATTCCAGGGCAACAGGCGGGTGTCGGTGCCGCTGCTGGATGCCGGGAATATCGGGGAATTGATCTTTGCCCGTCAATGGCTTGACCCTCACCTGGCACGGTGCGCGACAGAGCGCGCAACGCCCGGCGACCTTGACCGCCTGACCGAGGTCGATGACGCGCTTGACCGCGCCATCCTGCGCGGCGACATGCGCGCCTATCTCGAACTCAACTACCGTTTTCACCGCGCGCTCTATGAAATTGCTGCGGCCCCGATCCTCATGGACGTGGCCGACGGGTTGTGGCTGCGCTTTGGCCCCTCGCTGCGGGTGGTGTGCGGACGGGTCGGGACCGAGGGTCTGCCCGACCGGCACAAGGATCTGCTCGCGGCGATGCGCGCGGGCGATGCCGAGGCCGCGGCGCAGGCAATCCGTGCCGACGTGGTGCAGGGGATGGAGCAGGTGCGTCAATCGCTGTCGCGGCAGCCGCGGGACGACTGATTCGATTGACAGCGATAAATTTGATCATATTCTTGGCGAAAAGCGGCTGACCGGGCCGCACCCCCGATTCCCCGAGACGAAAGGGACCGCCATGACCGCGATCACCAATCACCTGCCCACCGCCGAATTGCAGGCGCTCGACGCCGCCCATCACATGCATCCCTTCACCCACGGGGACGGCATGAATGCCAAGGGCGCGCGCATCATCACCCGTGCGCGCGGCGTGACGCTGACCGACAGCGACGGCAACGAAATCCTCGACGCGATGGCCGGGCTGTGGTGCGTCAATATCGGCTACGGGCGCGACGAGCTGGCCGAGGTGGCGGCACGGCAGATGCGCGAACTGCCCTATTACAACACCTTTTTCCAGACCAGCCACGTCCCCGCCATCGCGCTGGCCACGCGGCTGGCGGAGCTGACCCCCGGCGATCTCAACCACGTGTTCTATGCCGGGTCCGGCTCGGAGGCCAACGACACCAATATCCGCATGGTGCGCACCTACTGGGCCGAGAAGGGCGCGCCGGAGCGCAACATCATCATCGCGCGCAAGAACGGCTATCACGGCTCGTCGATGGGCAGCGCGAGCCTTGGCGGCATGGGCGGCATGCACGCGCAGGGCGGCATGCCGATCCCCGACATCCACCATATTGATCAGCCGCACTGGTACGCCGAGGGCGGCGACACCGACCCCGAGGCATTCGGTCTCGCCCGCGCCCGGCAACTGGAGGAAAAGATCGAGGAGCTGGGGCCGCACCGCATCGCCGCCTTCATCGGCGAGCCGGTGCAGGGCGCGGGCGGCGTGATCATCCCGCCCGACAGCTACTGGCCCGAAATCCAGCGCATCTGCGACAAGTACGGCATCCTGCTGATCGCCGACGAGGTGATCTGCGGGTTCGGCCGCACCGGCAACTGGTTCGGCAGCCAGACCTATGGCATCCGCCCCGACATCATGACCATCGCCAAGGGGCTGTCCTCGGGCTACGCGCCCATCGGCGGCTCGATCGTGTCGGACGAGGTGGCGCGCGTGCTCAACGGGTGCGAGTTCAACCACGGCTATACCTATTCGGGGCACCCGGTCTCCTGCGCCGTGGCGCTGGAGAACCTGCGCATCCTCGACGAGGAGGGGATCGTCACCCGCGTGGCCGACGAGACCGCGCCCTACCTCAAGGAAAAGTGGGAGAGCCTCGCCGCGCACCCGATGGTGGGCGAGGCGCGGATCGTCGGGCTCATGGGCTCGCTCGCGCTGACGCCGGACAAATCGGCGCGCGCGAAATTCGCCTCTGATCCCGGCACGGTGGGCTATATCTGCCGCGAGCGGTGCTTTGCCAACAACCTGGTGATGCGCCACGTGGGCGACCGCATGATCATTTCGCCGCCCCTGGTGATCTCGAAGGCGGAAATCGACACGCTGGTCGGCCGGGCGTGGCGCTCGCTCGACGAGGCAGAGCGACAGGTGCGCGACGCGGGGCTGATGCAGGCGGCGGCGTGAGCGGGAATGGTGACGCGACTGGCCTGAAGCTGCCGTTGGGCATGATGCGATGAGCCGCGCATTGGTGCCGGAACCCGAACGGCAGGTATAGACCACTCGCAGCCACGCGACCGCTCGTCCGGCCCGCACCCCTTGCCCCCCGCCCCCTCCCGCGCGACAGTGAGGCATGGCAACCGGAGGGCGGCACATGGCGGAGCTTGAGGACCGGATCGCGCAGGGGCGGGGCGACGCGCCCGCCGATCTGGTGCTGCGCGGCGGCACGGTGTTCGACCTCGTGACCGGGGCGATGATCCCGGGAGACGTCGCGATCTGCGATGACACGATCGTGGGCATCGGGGCCGACTACGAGGGCGCCAAGGTGATCGACATGGCGGGCCTCACCCTCGTGCCCGGCTTCATCGACACGCATCTGCATATCGAAAGCGCGCTCGTCACGCCGCTGGAATTCGACCGCTGCGTCACGCCCCGCGGCATCACCACCGCGATCTGCGACCCGCACGAGATCGCCAACGTGATGGGCCTCGACGGCATCCGCTATTTCCAGCAGGCGAGCGCGCACACGCTGATGGATATCCGGGTGCAGTTGTCCTCCTGCGTGCCCTCGACGGACATGGAGACGGCGGGGGCAGAGATCGGGGCCGGGGACCTGGCGACGGTGATGGGCCACCCCTCGGGCATCGGGCTGGCGGAGGTGATGAACTATCCCGGCGTGATCCACCGCGATCCCGGCATGATGGCCAAGCTGCGGCTCTTCGACGGGGGCCATATGGACGGGCATTGCCCGCAGCTTTTGGGCCGCGATCTCAACGCCTATTGCGCCGCCGGCATCCGCACCGAGCACGAGGCGACCACGGCGGAGGAGGCGCGCGAAAAGCTGCAGCGCGGGATGCGCGTGCTGATCCGCGAAGGCTCGGTGAGCAAGGACCTCGAGGCGCTGGCACCGCTCTTATCGGACGTCACCGCACCCTACATGTGCCTGTGCACCGATGACCGCAACCCGCTCGACATCGCCGAGGAGGGGCATCTCGACCACATGATCCGCACGCTCATCGCGCGCGGAGCCTCGCCGCTCGCGGCCTATCGCGCCGCGTCGCTGTCGGGGGCCGAGGCGTTCGGGCTGCGCGACCGGGGGCTGATCGCGCCGGGGCGGCGGGCGGATATCGTGGCCGTCGGATCGCTGGCGGCGTGCGACGCGCGTCTTGTGCTGTGCGGCGGCGTGGTGGCGGACGACGCGGCGTTTGCCGCGCGCGGGGCGGTGGCCCCGGTGGGGCGGCACTCGGTGAAGGCCCCGACCGTGACGCCGGAGGATTTCCGCCACGGCGGCAACCGGGCCGAGACGGACGTGATCGGCATACTCGAAGGCAAGATCCTGACCGAGCATCTGCACGCGGATATTGCGCCGCTGGATGGCGACAAGCGCCCCGACGCGGGCCGCGATCTGGTGCGCATCGCGGTGGTCGAGCGGCACGGGAGGAACGGCAATATCGCCACCGGCTTCGTGCGCGGCTTTGGCCTGCGGGCGGGGGCGATCGCCTCGACCGTGTGCCACGACCACCACAACATCGCCTGCGTCGGCATGGATTACGGTGACATGGCCGTGGCGGTGAACCGCATGGCCGGGATCGAGGGCGGTTTCGTGGTGGTGGAAGGCGGCCGCGTGCTGGCCGAACTGCCGCTGCCGGTGGCCGGGCTGATGAGCCTGGAGCGGTTCGAGGCGGTGCATGCGCGGCTGACAGAGTTGCGCGCGGCGGCGAAATCGCTGGGCGTGGGGCTGCAAGAGCCGTTCCTGCAACTGGCGTTTCTGGCGCTGCCGGTGATCCCGGCGCTCAAGATCACCGACCGGGGTCTGGTGGACGTGACGCGGTTCGAGTTGATCGGGTGAAAGATGTGGGACGGGGATTTGTCTTAAGCTGCCGTTGACGAACGGAATCTTTAAATGATTCCGTACAAAAAAGTTTAAAACTTTCTTGATTTCACCTTGCCGTGACGGGTCAGCCCGACACTGACGTCCAACGATCGCTCCAGGCCATGCGCGACGACACAGGACACGCAAGCCCACGCCCCCGGGCCGCCCTCCTCAGAACGCCTTGAAGGTCAGCGTCGTCTCGGTCCTCTCGATCCCGTCGACATCCAGCAGGTTGTCGTTGATGTACTTGCCGATATCGGCGTCCTCGGGAACATAGAGCTTCATCAAGAGGTCGAAGGGACCCGAGGTGGAATGCAGTTCCGAGTGAATTTCGCGCAGCGCGATATCCTCGGCCACGCGGTAGGAGTGGCCGGGCTTGCAGCGGATGTTGATGAAGACGCAGCGCATTTGGGCTCTCCCGCCGTGGTGATTGCGCCCTGAGTATTTCCGCTACGCGCGCGATTGTCCATGACCTCGGGGCGGGGTGAGGATGGGGCGCAAAAGCGCCAGCGGATGCGCGCGCAAGCTGAGCCGGAGCGCCGCGTAATCCTCGATCATCTCCTCGCCGAGGCTCATCTCGGGGAGGGTTGCCGCAGGCTCGTCGATGCGCTCGCCGTCGAGATCGCGGGCAAAGAGCGGCAGCGGCTCGGGGTCGCGGATCGCGCGCGCCTGCCAGAGCGCGTCGCGGCGCGACAGCCCCGGCGCGGCAAAGGCATCGGCCTCGGCCAGCCGCGCGAGGAGCGCCGGTGCCACGCCCGCCCGCCGCCACACGTCCTCGGGGCCCCGATAGCCGTTGCCGCGCGCCGCCGCGATCCAGTCGGCCTCGTCGCGCGCCAGCCCCCGCACCTGCCGGAACCCCAGCCGCAGCGCCAGCCCGCCGCGCCCGTCCGGCTCCAGCGTGTTGTCCCAGCACGAGGCGTTGATGCAGACGGGCCGCACCGTCACGCCGTGCTCGCGCGCATCGCGCACGATCTGCGCGGGGGCGTAGAACCCCATCGGCTGCGCATTCAGCAGCGCGCAGGCAAAGACGCCCGGGTGGTGGCACTTGATCCAGGCGCTGGCATAGACCAGCAGGGCAAAGCTCGCCGCGTGGCTCTCGGGAAAGCCATAGCTGCCGAACCCCTCGATCTGCGAAAAACAGCGCTCGGCGAAATCCATGTCATAGCCGTTCCCGCGCATCCCCCGCAGAAAGCGGTCGCGAAACTCGCTGACATTGCCGTGCTTCTTGAACGTCGCCAGCGACCGGCGCAGGCGGTCGGCCTCTTCCGGCGAGAACCCCGCGCCGATGATGGCGATCTGCATCGCCTGCTCCTGGAAAAGCGGCACGCCCAGCGTCTTGCCCAGCACGCGGCCCAGCTCGTCGGAGGGAAAGCGCACCGCCTCCTCGCCGTTGCGGCGGCGGATGAAGGGGTGCACCATGTCGCCCTGAATCGGGCCGGGGCGGATGATCGCCACCTGTATCACCAGGTCGTAAAAGCAGCGCGGGCGCATCCGGGGCAGGAAATTCATCTGCGCGCGGCTTTCCACCTGGAACACCCCGAGACTGTCGGCGCGGCCCAGCATCTCGTAGACGGCGCCATCCTCGGGCGGCAGCGTGGCGAGCCCGTAGCGCGTGCCGTGGTGATCGGCCAAAAGATCGAACGCGCGGCGCAAACAGCTCAGCATCCCCAACGCCAGCACGTCCACCTTGAGGATACCGAGGGTGTCGATATCGTCCTTGTCCCAGCAGATCACCGTGCGATCCTCCATCGCCGCGTTCTCGATCGGCACAAGCTCGTCAAGCCGGCCCTCGGCGATGACGAAGCCGCCGACATGCTGGCTCAGGTGGCGGGGAAAGCCGATGATCTCGTTCACCAGATCGAGCGTCAGGGCAAGACGGCGGTCGCGCGGGTCGAGGCCGACCTCGGCGAGCCGCGCCGCGTCGGGCAGCCGCGCGCCGCCCGCGCCCCATATCTGCGACGTGAGCGCCGACAGCAGGTCCTCCGACAGGCCCATCGCGCGGCCCACCTCGCGGATGGCACGCTTGGCGCGGTAGTGGATCACCGTGGCGCACAGCCCGGCGCGGTGCCGCCCGTAGCGCGCGTAAATCCACTGGATCACCTCCTCGCGCCGCTCATGCTCGAAATCCACGTCGATATCGGGCGGCTCGTCGCGCGCCTCGGACACGAAACGCTCGAACACCATGGTGCCGATCTCGGGGCTGACAGAGGTCACGCCCAGGCAATAGCAGACCACCGAATTGGCCGCCGAGCCGCGCCCCTGACACAGGATGCCGCGCGACCGGGCAAAGGCCACCACGTCGTGCACGGTCAGGAAATAGGGCTCGTAGCGCAGCCTGGCGATGAGCGCCAATTCGTGCTCCATGATGCTGCGCACGCGCTCGGGCGCGCCCTGCGGATAGCGCCGGTCGAGGCCCGCCTCGGCCAGCCGCCGCAGCCGCGCGGCGGGGGGCTCGCCGTCCTCCGCCTCGCTCGGATAGTCGTGGCGCAACTCATCCAGCGAGAACGTGAGCCGCGCGGCCAGCGCCGCCGCGCGGTCCACCGCATCCTCGTGCCCCTTGAACAGGCGGCGCATCTCGGCCTCCGCGCGCAGGCGCGTTTCGGCATTGGGCAGGGCGGCGCGGCCCAGCCGGTCCACCGTGACACCGAGCCGGATCGCGCTCAGCACATCCGCCATACGGCGGCGGCGGGCGCGGTGCAGGATCGGACAGGCTGCGGCCACGGTGGGCAGGCCCAGCCGCGCCGCGATCCCCGCCAGCCGCTCAAACCGCGCCGGGTCGCGCCCGTCGTAATGCGGGTTGAGCAGCAGGTGCAGCCGGTCGCCGAGGCGGTCCCGCAGCCGCCGTGCCTGTCGCTGCCAGCCCGGCGCGCTCTCGGGGTGGAGGATCAGGTACAGCCCCCCTGCCCCCTCCAGCACGTCGGCCAGCGTCAGGTCGCACCCCCCCTTGGCCGCCCGCCGCCGCCCCAGCGTCAGCAACCGGCAGAGCCGCGCCCAGCCCCGCCGGTCGCCGGGCAGCGCGGTGAGCGTGAGTCCGTCGCGCAGCACCAGCCTTGCGGCGGGGATGAGGCGAGGGGTGTTGGCCCATGCGGGCGGCGGGGCGGGGCGCGGGGCGGGCGGGCCGTGCCGCCCCTCGCTCGCCTCCAGCGCCTGCCGCTCGCGCACCTGCCGCGCGATCTCGCGCGCGCGGGCGTGGGCGCGCACGATGCCCGCCACCGAGTTCGCATCGGCGACCGCCACCCCCGCAAGGCCGAGGGACGCGGCGCGCTCCATGTACTCCTCGGGATGGGCGGCCCCGGTGAGAAAGGTGAAATTCGAGGTGGCAGACAGTTCGGCGAACATCATCATCGGCGATTCGATCAGACAGCGATGCGGCCATCATATTCACGTTTTGTTCCGATGTGGAGTCGCCCCCGGAGTCACCCCCCGGCCCCCTTCGACATTGCATCCTGCCCCGCAAGTTGCATACTTCACCCAAGGTTTGACTCATGCGCTCAGCGCGAAATATTCCCGCGTGGTGAGAGCGTCGATTTGTATTATGAGAATTCATCAATGGACACTCGCAACCTGGCTCTCCTCGAAGGCGTCGCCCGACTTGGTGAAGAGGCCACGGCACGACGCATCGCAGACAAGATCAACCTTCCGCAGGCGACTGCCTATCGGCACATCGCCGATCTGGAAAACCTTGGCCTGGTCGAGCGTCTGGGGAAAAGATATTGCATTGGATCAAGGCTTTACAAATTGCTTGCGCTTGGCACCTCCGAGTCCGAACTCGGCAAGGCGCTGATGCCCGCGCTGTCCGGCATGGCCGAGGCCCTCGGCGAAACCACCTTCGCGGCCCGCCTCACGGACCAGGGGATAGATATTTTCCAGACATGCGCCCCGGCGGAACCGGACGGCGCGATCGTCGTGCCGAGCAAAGGTCTGCGACCGGCCAGCATATGCTCTTCTGCCAAGGCGATCCTCGCGCATGTCCCCAAATCCTTGCAGGCAGAGGTCATCGCGGCGGCGGCCCCCATGTTTCCCGACCTTCCCTCACCGGATGCCGACTCACTGGAAGCCGAGTATGCACAGGTCCGCGACAAGGGCATCGCATATTGCATCGGCGAAGAGGATCCCGACATCGCCAGTGTCGCAATGCCGGTTCGCCTGCAAGGCGCGCTTGGCCAGGTCTGTGTCGGTATCGTCGGCCCCCGAGGCCGGATCATGCGGAAACTCGACAAGAACCTTGAAAAACAGATGAAATTTCGGCGGGACATGATCGACGCGCTTCAGTGAACAGCGTCCGGACCAAACCGTCTGAGGATTTCGGCGCGGTCTTTTGAAGGCGATGACGACAAGACGGCGGATATCTCGCCTTGATGGCCCTCCGCATGGCACCGCTCCGCCCCCGGCGAAACGGGCAGACAGGAGGATATCCGCGACGGCGTGCGTTGTGCAGGGGGGTGTCGTATCGCATCGTCGCAACCGGGCCACCGATGCGGCCCGGCTGCCAGCTATCAGAACGTGGGCAGGTCCTTCTGAAGGTCCTCGTTCAGCCATTTCTGATGGAGCGCCTGAGGGTTCCCGTTCACCTTGTTGAAATACACGAAGGTTTCGAGCCAGCGCATCCAGTCGGGATCGCCCTGCCGCAGGCCGATCGAGGCGGGCGCGCGGCGCATCACGAACTTGAGCTCAAGCGGCCGATCCGGGTTCTGCCTGTTGGAGTTGAGCACCTCCGTGGACCCGGATTTCTTGTGGACGTGTTCAATGCGTATCAGCGACATTCATTCTTCTTTCCAGATGATAGCTCCACAGCGAGAGCGGGTAGCACAGGGCAAAATACATCAGCGCGACCACCACAGAGCTGGTTCCGGACATCTGAACATCCGGGACAGGCGGATTTTCCGTGCAACGGCGGCATGATGCTGCGAGCGAGGAGAAGACCATGGCAAGACGACGCTGATCGAACTGGCGCAGGATTTCGACGTCCATCCGAACCGGATCAAGCCGTGTCGCGACCAGTGGCTTGAGGGCGCGACCGGAGTGTTCGGCGACGGCCCGAAGGGCGAGCCGGAACCGGCGATCGACGTGAAGACCCTGCATGCGAAGATCGGAGATCTGACGCTGGAGAACGATGCTCCGCAGGGCCTACACGGCCCCACCGGGGCCACGGTCCCTGCTCCGATGTCCGGCGCGCTCGGCAAGGCGGGCCGGCAACAATTCCGCCCTTGTCTCCGGTCTGGTCGAATACACACGCCAGAAGTGGTCCGCGAACAGGGCTTTGGGGTAGGCTCGGACCGGGGCCCGGAGGGTGAAACGCACGCCCCCGGACATGCGCCATGCCGCCTCCCTGTGCCCCGCGACCGCGACGGGCATGGTCTGGCCCTGCGCGTTCCCGTCCTTGTCATCGGCGACAGGATGCGGCCACGTTGACCGGGCAAAGGCCCCTGCGCCCGCATGTTCCGCCACCCGGCGGACCCGCACGGCGCGCGGGCCGGGGCAAGACCGAAGGGAGAAGAGGATGAACAAGGCGCAGGTAATCCACAGGCTCGGGCCGCCGGACGTGATGCAATGGCAGGACTGGCCGGTCCCCGACCCGGCCCGCGGCGAAGTGCGCCTGCGCCATACGGCCATCGGCGTGAACTTCGCCGACACCTATCACCGCGGCGGCGTTTCGCATCCGTGGAAGGTGGACGAGCCGCCCGTTGTCATCGGGTTCGAGGGCACCGGCATCGTCGAGGGTGTGGGCGACGGCGTGACCGGCTTCAGGACAGGGGACCGCGTCGCCTATGGCATCCCGCCGCTCGGCTCCTATTCCGAGGTCCGCAACTATCCCGCCGACAAGCTGCTCCACCTGCCGGACACGCTGGATGACAGGCAGGTCGCCGCGCTCCTGATGAAGGGCATGACCGCCCACTACCTGCTGCACCGCACATACAAGGTGGAGCCGGGCGACACGATCCTGGTTCACGCCGCGGCGGGCGGCATGGGGCTGATCCTCTGCCAATGGGCCAACGCGCTCGGCGCGACGATCGTCGGCACCGTCTCGACCCCGGAAAAGGTAGAGGCCGCCCGCGCGGCCGGGTGCCATTACCCGGTGGTCCGCCCGCACGCGAATTTCGTGGACGTGGTCCGCGAGGTGACCGACGGGGAAGGGTGCGCCGTGGTCTACGAGGCCATCGGCAAGGACACGTTGCAGCACAGCCTGGACTGCCTGCGGCCGATGGGCGTCTGCGCGGCTTACGGCCACGTCTCCGGCCCTCCGGACCCGGTCGACATCATCCAGGATCTGGGCCGCCGTGGCTCGCTCTTCATCACACGGCCCGCGATCATGCACTATGTCGCCAGGCGATCCGATCTGGAATGGACGGCACGGGATCTCTTCAAGGCGATCGGCGAGGGCATTCTGGATGCGAACATCAACTACGAATACCCGCTCAAGGACGCGGTAAGGGCGCACCGGGCCATCGGGTCCGGCAAGACGCTGGGCGCCACGGTGCTGATCCCGTGATTCCGCCGTCTCGCCCACACCCGCCGCCCGCCCCGTTGACCCCGCGCCGCGCCCCTCCCGGCACCGACGCAATACCGACGCGATACCGACGCGATACCGACGCGTTGCCCTAGCGGCTCCGGCCTTGTTAACAAGGGCCCCTGCCCCTGATTCGCCGACACCGGCCAGGACGGCCTGCCGCTCCCGGTTTCGCCGGTGCCGGCGACCGCCGGTGTGCGGCGGGCTTCATATAACTGTTACAAAAACATAGCACTGATGTCACCGGAGACGCCTATCCGACCCGTGGTTGTCCAAACCTGAAACTGACAGCAGGAGCTATCATGTCCTACACCAAACTCTCCGTTTCGGCCCTGGCGCTCGCCGCCATGTCCGCAACCACGGCCGCCGCCCGCGACAATGTGCAGGTCGCCGGGTCCTCGACGGTTCTGCCCTATGCCTCGATCGTGGCAGAACTCTTTGGCGACAATACCGATTTCCCGACCCCGGTGGTCGAATCGGGCGGCTCCTCCTCTGGCCTCAAGCGCTTCTGCGAGGGCGTCGGCGAGAACACCATCGACGTGGCCAACGCCTCGCGCGCCATCCGCGAAAAAGAGATCAAGGCCTGTGCCGGGAACGGCGTGACCGACATCATCGAAGTGCGCATCGGCTATGACGGCATCGTCTTTGCCAGCCAGCAGACCGGCCCGGCGTTCAACGCGTTCGAGCCGTCGGACATCTTCAACGCCATCGGCGCCACCGTCCTCAAGGACGGCGAACTGGTCGAGAACCCCCACAACACCTGGGCCGAGTTCAACGCCGACCTGCCGGACGTGGAAATCGCCATGTTCATCCCCGGCACCAAGCACGGCACCCGCGAAGTGTTCGAGGACAAGGTGCTGCTGAAAGGCTGTGAGGCCACCGGCGCGATGGAAGCCATGATGGAAGGCGGCATGTCCGAGGACGACGCCGAGGATGCCTGCCTCGACGTGCGTCAGGACGGCAAGTCGGTCGACATCGACGGCGACTACACCGAGACGCTGGCGCGCATCGACGCCAACCCCAACGGCATCGGCGTGTTCGGCCTGGCGTTCTACGAGAACAACACCGACAAGCTCAAGGTCGCCACCATGGGCGGCGTTGCACCCTCGACCGAGACCATCGCATCGGGCGAGTACCCGGTGTCGCGCCCGCTCTACTTCTACGTCAAGAAGGCGCATATCGGCGTGATCCCCGGCCTCAAGGAATACGCACAGTTCTTCGTCGCCGACGAAATCGCCGGCCCCAAGGGCCCGCTGGCCAATTACGGCCTCGTCTCCGATCCGGAGCTCGGCAAGGTCCAGGCCGCCGTGGCCAATGAAAAGGTTATGGGCGGCGGCTCCTGATAGCCCCTCACATGCCATTGGACGGGGGGCAGCTACGAATGCGGCCCCCCGTTTTTTCTGATACGACATCCGAAAATCCATGATACGGGGGCCCGCATGCCGCTTTTCTGGCTGATCCTGATCGTCCTGGCCATCGCGGTCGCCGGGTATGTCGTTGGCCGCGCGCGCGCCGTGGCCGGGGCAGGCGGCGACAGCCGCGCGTTGCACTCGCTGCCGTCCTACTACGGGTCCAACGTGGCGCTGAAGGTGCTCCTGCCGTCCTTCCTGCTGCTGCTGGTCTGGCTGGTGGCACAGCCGATGATCGTGGGCGGCAGCGTTTCGGCCTCGATCCCCGAAAGCGCCATCCCTGACGGGTCGAGCCGGGGCCTTGTCATGTCGGAGGTGCGCCGCGCCGCCGACGGGCTCGACAATGCCGTCGCGCAGGGATTGATGACCGAGGACTTCGCGCGCAACGCACGCGGCGATTTCAACGACGTGACGCAGCGCCTCAAGGATGCCGGGCAGATCGTGACCACGCAGGTCACGCAGCCGGTCCTTCAGGCCGCGCAGGAATACCGGGTGATGAACGCCACCGGCACGCTGCTGATGACGGTCGCGGTGATCGCCGTTGCGCTCGCGGGCGCGGTGTGGGGTATGCGCGAGATGGTCCCGGCCTTCCGCGCCCGCAACGTGGTCGAGCGTGTGGTACTCGGTGTCCTCGTGGCGGCGGCGTCGGTCGCGATTCTCACCACAATCGGCATCGTGCTGTCGCTGGTGTTCAACACCATCGAATTCTTCCGCCTCTATCCGGCATCGGATTTCTTCTTCGGGACGACGTGGGCCCCGTCCTTCACCGGGCGCGGCGGCAGTTCCGAGTTGGGCGTACTGCCGCTTTTGTGGGGCACGTTCTACATCTCGATCGTGGCGCTGCTGGTGGCGGTGCCGATCGGCCTCTTCGCCGCGATCTTCCTGTCGGAATACGCCTCGCGGCGCGTGCGCTCCTTTGCCAAGCCGATGCTCGAGGTTCTGGCCGGTATCCCCACCATCGTCTACGGCCTGTTCGCGCTGCTGACGGTCGGGCCGCTGCTGATGACCGTCTTCGGCAAGGACGGGCTCGGCTGGATGCAGGCGGGCACGGCGGTGATGACCGCGGGGCTTGTCATGGGCATCATGCTCATTCCTTTTGTCAGTTCGCTGTCGGATGACATCATCAACGCAGTGCCGCAGGCGATGCGCGACGGCTCCTACGGGCTGGGCGCGACCAAGTCCGAGACCGTGCGGCAGGTGGTGCTGCCCGCCGCCCTGCCGGGGATCGTGGGGGCGATCCTGCTGGCCGCCAGCCGCGCCATCGGCGAGACCATGATCGTTGTGCTGGGGGCCGGGGCCGCCGCGCGCCTGTCGCTCAACCCGTTCGAGGCGATGACCACCGTGACCGCCAAGATCGTCAGCCAGCTCACCGGCGACGCCGACTTCGCGAGCCCCGAGGCGCTGGTGGCCTTCGCGCTCGGCATGACGCTTTTCGTCATCACGCTCGGGCTCAATATCTTCGCGCTCTACATCGTCCGCAAATACCGGGAGCAGTACGAATGACCGACGCAACGCTCAACACCGGGGGCGAGCGCCCGCGCAGCTCTCTGCTGGTGCAGGACGCCCATACAAGAAAACGCAACCGGGCCGAGGCACGGTTCAAGGCCTACGGGATCGGGGCGATCCTCATCGGCTTGTTTTTCCTGACCGTTCTCGCCACCTCGATCATCCGCTCGGGCTCTCCGGCGTTCACGCGCACGGTGGTCGATGTCGAGTTCGCCCTCAGCCAGGCACAGATCGACGAGGCCGAATCGCAGCTTTTCAAGACGGCGGCCTATGCGGGCTTTTTCGTCGACGCTCTCAAGGGGCAGCTTGACGACAGCGGCATGGAGGTGGCGTTCGACGAGGAGGCCATCGAACGTATTGTCGGCAAGCCCGGCAGCACGATCCGCGAATTTTTTCAGGCCAATCCCGACAGGATCGGCGCGCCGGTCGGGTTCGAGCTTGCCGCCTCGTCGCGGGTGGACGGCTATTTCAACGGGCGCGTGTCGCGCGACACAATTAAGGACAGCCGTTTCCTGATGGCCAGCGACCTCGACCTCGTGGATGCGCTGAAAGAGGCCGGTATCATCCGCTCCAGCGTCAACTGGACCTTCATCACCGGGGCCGATTCGGGTGTCGACAATCCCGGCGCGGCGGGCATCGGGGCGTCTGTGGCCGGGTCGTTCTTCATGATGCTGGTGGTGCTTGTCCTGTCGCTGCCAATCGGCGTGGCGGCCTCGATCTACCTCGAGGAATTCGCGCCGCAGAACCGGTTTACCGACCTCATCGAGGTGAACATATCGAACCTTGCCGCCGTGCCCTCGATCGTCTTCGGCATCCTCGGCCTTGCGGTGTTCATCCAGTTCGCGCACCTGCCGCAATCGGCCCCGCTCGTGGGGGGGCTGGTGCTGACGCTGATGACCCTGCCGACGATCATCATCTCGACCCGCGCCTCGCTGCGCGCCGTGCCGCCCTCGATCCGCGATGCGGCCCTCGGGGTGGGGGCGTCGAAAATGCAGGCGGTTTTCCACCACGTCCTGCCGCTCGCGATGCCCGGTATCCTGACCGGAACGATCATCGGCCTTGCGCAGGCCCTGGGCGAGACCGCACCGCTGCTGCTCATCGGCATGGTTGGGT
This sequence comes from Roseovarius ramblicola, assembly GCF_042430665.1. Taxonomy (NCBI): domain Bacteria; kingdom Pseudomonadati; phylum Pseudomonadota; class Alphaproteobacteria; order Rhodobacterales; family Roseobacteraceae; genus Roseovarius; species Roseovarius ramblicola. The sequence goes on from NZ_JBHMEC010000018.1 coordinate 27,160, forward strand.
TTGTCGCGCGCGGCTATCCCGATGGCCTTGTCGAGGGCTTCATGGCCCCCAACTCGGCAATGCCGGCGCAGATCTATACCTGGGCCGCACGGGCGGATGCGAGCTTTTACGAAAAGGCATGGGGCGGTATCATCGTTCTCATGGTGTTCCTTTTGACCATGAACATCCTCGCGATCATTCTGCGCCGCCGGTTCGAGCGCCGCTGGTAACAAAGGACCGAAAAACAGATGTATGACGTGACAAAACCGGAGCATGACGTGGACCAGGCCGATACCAAGATTTCCGCGAGGGGCGTGCAGGTCTATTATGGCGACACGCACGCCATAAAGGATGTCAACGTCGATATCGCGGACAAGACCGTGACCTCGTTCATCGGCCCCTCGGGCTGTGGCAAATCCACCTTCCTGCGCTGCATCAACCGTATGAACGACACGATCGACATCTGCCGTGTCGAGGGTGAGATCAGGATCGACGGACAGGACATACACGCACCGTCGGTGGACCCCGTACAGTTGCGCGCCAAGGTGGGCATGGTGTTCCAGAAACCCAACCCGTTCCCCAAGTCGATCTACGACAACGTCGCCTACGGCCCCAAGATCCACGGCATGACCCGCAACAAGGCCGAACTCGACGAGCTGGTCGAGACCGCGCTGCGCGGCGCGGGCCTATGGGGGGAGGTCAAGGACCGGCTCGACACCCCCGGCACCGGGCTCTCGGGCGGCCAGCAACAGCGGCTATGCATCGCGCGCGCCGTGGCGACACAGCCCGAGGTGCTGCTGATGGACGAGCCGTGCTCGGCGCTCGACCCGATCGCCACCGCGCAGGTCGAGGATCTGATCGACGGGCTGAAGCAGCAGTTTTCGGTGGTGATCGTGACCCACTCGATGCAACAGGCGGCGCGCATCAGCCAGAAGACCGCCTTCTTCCACCTCGGCAACCTGGTGGAATACGGTGATACCGACGTGATCTTCACCAACCCGCAGGACGAGCGAACCGAGAACTATATCACCGGCCGGACCGGCTGAAGCGTGGTCCCGCGTGGCTGCCCGCACGGGGCAAGGGGCCGCAGGGGGCCTCAGCCCTGCGCGGCGATGACGATCAGTTCCACCTTGTACTCGGGCGTGGCGAGCTTTGCCTCGCCGCAGGCGCGGGCGGGGGCGTGACCCTCGGGCACCCAGGCATCCCAGACGCCGTTCATCTCGGCGAAATCGGTCATGTCGGCGAGCCAGATCACGCATTGCAGGATGCGGGTGGCGTCCGATCCGGCCTCGGCCAGAAGCTTCTCGACCTTTTCAAGGCAGGTGCGGGTCTGATCGGCGACGCTCTCGCCCGGATTGCCGACCTGCCCGGCAAGGTAGACGGTGCCGTTATGGGTAACAATCTGGCTCATGCGCTGGCCGGTATGGTGGCGGGCGATGTCGGTCATGGGCGGGTCCTTTCGATTGGGTCAGATGAGACGTTCGGGGGCGAGGGCGGCGCGCGTCGCCGCGTCGATTTCCGGTGTGCGACCGGTCAACAGTGCCGCGCTCAATCGCGATAGCGCGGGCGCGGTCTGAACGCCATAGCCACCCTGCCCCGCCAGCCAGAAAAACCCGGTGCCGCGCGGATCGAACCCCGCCACCGGCGTGCGATCGGGGGCGAAGGTGCGCAGCCCCGCCCAGCTATGCTCCAGCCGCGTGACCTCGTGCGTCACCGCCTGCTCGAACCGGTGGAGGCCCTCGGCAAGCACCATGTCCTCGGGCCAGGCATCGTGCGGATCGACCGGGTCTTCGTCGGCGGGCGAGACCATCAGCTTGCCCGCCTCGGGCTTGGCATACCAGGTCTCGGCGATGGAGCCGAAGATCGGCCAGTGTTCGGTGTCGTGATCCTCGGGGGCCGGAATGATCGCGGCGGAACGGCGATAGGGTTGCAGGCCAAGGCGCGGCAGACCGGCCAGCGTGGCCACCTCATCGGCCCAGGCCCCGGCGGCGTTGACAATGGTGGGCGCGGCAAAGCTGCCCTGCGCCGTGTCCACCTGCCATTGCCCGGCCTCATGCCGGAGCGCCTGCACCGCCGCGCCGGTGACGATCCGTCCGCCCCGCGCTCGCAGCATCCGCGCGTAGCCCTGCAACAGCAGATCCACGTCGATGCCGCGCGCGTCGCGTTCGATCATCGCGCCCGCGATCCGCTCGGGGCGCAGGATGGGGACGATCTCGGCGGCCTCCTCGCCCGTCAGCCGTTCCACCCCGACCGCGCCGTCGAGATAGGCGTCGAGCACCGGCAATTCTTCCTCCGAGGCGACCATCAATTCGCCGCGCGGACTGAGGATCGGTGTGTCGCTGATCTCTCCCGGCTGCTCGAAGATCGGCTCGGCGATGGCGTTCAATGCCCGCAGCGTCGCGTTGCCGTAATTGCGGATGAAGATCGCCGCCGAGCGCCCCGTGGCGTGATAGCCGATCTGCGGCTCGCTCTCCAACACGGTCACGTTGGCCCCGGCGCGGGCGCATTCCGCCGCCGCACTGATGCCCGCGATACCGCCGCCGATGACGAGGATATCGCTCATGCCGGTGCCCCCTCGAAGCCGGTCAGCGTGGCGGTGAGGTTCTGCCCCAACTCCTCGCAGAGATAGCCGCCCTCCTGCACGAAAAGCGTGGGCAGGCCGAGGCCGGCGATGGCCCCACCGATGCGCCCGAACCCCGGCGTGGTGATGGCCAGCCCCTGGAACGGATCGCCCTCATAGGCGTCGAGGCCAAGCGCCACCACCACCGCGTCGGCTCCGAAATTCACGACCCGCTCCAGTGCGCGATCGAGCGTTCGCATATAGTCGTCATCGCCGGTCTTGCGCGGCAGCGGCAGGTTGAGGTTGTAGCCCATCCCCCGCCCTGCGCCACGCTCGGACGCATGGCCCCAGAAGAACGGGTAGAACCGCTCGGGATCGGCATGGATCGAGACGGTCAGCACGTCGTCGCGGTCATAGAAAATGCCCTGCGTGCCGTTGCCGTGATGCACGTCCACGTCCAGAATCGCCGGGCGAAGACCGGCCATACGCACCCGTTCGGCGGCGATGGCGGCATTGTTGAGAAAGCAGAAGCCCCCCGCCAGATCGCCAAAGGCATGGTGCCCCGGCGGACGGCAGAGGGCATAGGCGGCGCGTTCGCCCTGCTCCACCAGATCGGCCCCGGTCACAGCTACCTGCGCCGACCAATAGGCGGCCTCCCAGGTGCCCGCGCCGATGGGACAGGCGGTATCGGCCTGATGATAGCCCGCCTGCCCCACGGCGGATTTGGGGTAGCCATCGCCGCGCGTGGCGGGGTGGATGTTGGGGATCACCTCCGGCCCGCCGCCCTCGATGCGTTGCCAGCGGGTGTGGATGTTGCGCAGGAAGGTGACATACTCCGGCGAATGGAGGGCTGCGATGGGGCCAAGCCCGGCATCATTGGGCGCGACAATATCGCACCCCGCCGCACGCGCGCCATCGGACAGCCGCGCGATGCGCTCGGGCTGTTCGGGGCTGGGCTGAATGACGCCATTGGCCATGAAATGCTGCGGGTCGTGACTCCACTGGCGGTCGTCGAAAATGGCCTTCATCTGCCCTCTCCCTTCAGTCTTCCAAACCCCGCCTGCGGCAGGCGCATCTGTGTCACGCGGTCCTGCGACGCAAAGCCGAGACGCTCATAGAACCGGCGCGAGGCGGTGCTGTGGCCGTAGACGGCCAGCGTCATCCACGCCGCGCCCCATTGCGCCCCGGCCCGATGCGCCACCTCGGCCAAAAGGCGCCGCCCCGTCCCCTGCCCGCGCGTCGCCTCATCGACCCAGAGGTCCGAGACATAGACCCCCGCCGCCCCCTGCGCGGTGGAAAACACCGGGCTGTAGAGCGCTGCGCCGATCACGTCTCGGTTAACCGCCAGAAGCCCGTAGGCCGAGGGCGTATCGCCCATCAGACCCGCGCGCAAGGCATCGAGACCAGCCACATGACGGTCGCCCAGATCATCGCTGAGCGCACGCAGCGCGCTGTCCAGCAGGACCACATCCGCCTCTGTCGTGACCGCGCGAAACTCCGTCACCATGCCTCAGATCGCCGTCCGGTCCGCGCCCTTCAGGCGCAGCAGGCGGCGCGCACCACTCGCATCCACCACATCGCGGCCCATCGCCTCGACGATACCGCGCACTTTCTCCACCTGCTCGGCATTGGACCGCGCAAGCGCGCCGCGCGCGATGGTCAGGCTGTCCTCCAGCCCCACGCGCACATGCCCGCCCATGGCCGCCGCCTGCGCCGCCATCGGCATTTGGTGGCGGCCTGCGGCCAGCACCGAGAACATGTAATCCGCACCGAAAAGCTTGTCGGCGATACGCACCATATGGCTCAGGTTCTCCGGGTCAGGCCCCATGCCGCCCAGCACACCAAAGACGAATTGAATGAAGAACGGCGCCTCGATCAGGCCCCGGTCGGCGAAATGCCGCAGCATGTAGAGATGGCCGAGGTCATAGCATTCGAATTCGAACCGTGCGCCGCGCTCCTGCCCCAACTCCGTCAGGATGCGGGCGATGTCGCGCGGGGTGTTCTTGAACACAAGGTCATCGGAGCCTTCGAGGAACGGCTTTTCCCAGTCGTGCTGCCACTCATTGATACGCTCGGCCATCGGGTAGAGGGCGAAATTCATCGTGCCCATGTTGAGCGAGGCCATTTCCGGCTCGGCCTCTTTCGGCGCGGCGAGACGCTCGTCGAGGCTCATCACCGCGCTGCCCCCTGTCGAGAGGTTCAGGACCGCCTCGCAGCCCTGTTTGAGGCGCGGCAGGAAGGCGCGGAAATGCGCGGGGTCGGCAGAGGGACGCCCCGTTTCTGGGTCGCGCGCGTGCAGGTGCAGGATCGACGCGCCCGCCTCTGCCGCCTCGACCCCCGCCTTTGCGATCTCGTCTGCCGTCACCGGCAGGTGCGGTGACATCGAGGGCGTGTGGATCGAGCCGGTGAGCGCGCAGGTGATGATGATCTCGCGCATTAAACAGCCTGCTCCAGCGCCGGGCGGATTTCGGCGGTGAAGTCCGCGAGCGACGCATCCAGCATCTCGGTGATCTCGTCGAGATGCGTCTCGCTCGCGATCATCGGCGGGGCGATGATGATATGATCGCCCTCGGTGCCATCCCGTGTGCGCCGCGAATAGACGATCAGCCCCTTGTCATAGGCGATCTGCACGAAGCGGTTGAAGGCATTCAGATGCCTGGGCAGCGGGGCCTTGCTGCCCCGGTCGGCCATGAATTCGAATGCGGTGAGCAGCCCCCTGCCGCGCACGTCGCCGATGATGGCATAGCGCTGCATCAGCCCCTCCAGCCGCTCTTTCAGCTTCACCCCCATGCGCGCGGCGTTGCCCACCAGATCCTGCCGCTCGATCTCGTCGATCACGGCCAGACCGGCGGCGCAGGCCAACGGGTTACCGGCATAGGTGTAGCCGTGCAGGAAGCCGCCCGCATCCAGCACCGCTTCGACCAGCCGCTCGTGTGCCACCATCGCGCCCAACGGCACGTATCCGGCGGCAAATCCCTTGGACATCACGATGATATCCGGCTCCAGCCCCCAATGCTCGGACGCGAGGAATTTCCCCGTGCGCCCCGCACCGGTCATCACCTCGTCGAGAATGAACAGCACGCCATACCGGCGGCAGATCTCCTGCACCCGCTCCATATAGCCATTGGGCGGCACCAGCGCGCCAGTGGAGGCGCCGCCAATGGGCTCCACCACAAAGGCGAGCACGCTCTCGGGGCCTTCCTCGACGATTTTCGCCTCCAGCATGTCGGCGTAATGGTGGCCGGTCGCCTCGTCCTCGGGGTCAAGCCCGTCGAGATAGGCGCGCGGGGCAGGCACCTTGGGCATCGCTTGCATCATCGGCGCAAAGGGATCGGTCAGCGGTGCGTAAGAGGTGATGGCAAGCGCGCCGAGCGTGCATCCGTGATAGGACGGCGCGCGGCTGATGATCTTCCAGCGGCTGCCCTCGCCGGTTGCGAGCGCGTATTGCCGCGCCAGTTTCAGCGCCGATTCCACCGCCTCGGACCCGCCCGAGACGAAGAACACGCGGTTGAGGCCCTCGGGACAAAGCGCGGCGGTCTTGGCGGCGAGTTTCTCCGACGCCTCGGTCTCGAAATGCAGGCGGTAGCCGAAGGTGGATTTCTCCATCTGCCGCCGCATCGCCTCAAGCACATTCTCGTTGGAATGGCCGATATTGCAGACCATCGCGCCCGACGAACCATCGAGATAACGCTTCCCGTCCACGTCCCACATGTAGACGCCGCGCGCCTGATCGAGCACCGGCTTGCGCTCGCGCCCCTGGTAGAAAAGGTGAGAGGGTTTCACGTTCATTCTCTTATCCCGGCAGTGCCGCGCAATCCTGCGGGCGCAGGTGCAGGTGGACCGCATCGCCCGCCGCAAACGGGTGCTCGTCGATCATGTTGATGGCTTGCAGTTGCGCCTCGCCCGCGCGTACGAAATAGCGCACCGCCTGCCCCTGGTAATCCACTGTCTCCACGGTGGCGGGGACAGAGACGACACCCTCGGGGGCAGGGTCGCGTGCGAGCAGGAGTTTCTCTGCGCGCACCACCAGCTTGGCCGCGCCCGTGCCCTTGAGGTTGGGGGCCTTGGCGGCGGGCACCTGCACGCGTCCGAAGGTCGGCTCTTCGAGCATGACGGCCTCGGCGTGATCGGTGCATTTCGCCGCCATGATGTTGGACGCACCGAGGAAATTGGCAACAAATTCCGAGGCGGGCGTATTATACACCTCTTCGGGCTTTCCCACCTGCTCCACCCGTCCCTCGGACATGACCACGATCAGGTCGGACATGGCAAGCGCCTCGGATTGGTCGTGGGTGACAAAAACGGTGGTGACGCCGATCCGCTCCTGAATGCGCTTCAACTCCACCCGCATATCCTCGCGCAGGTTGGCGTCGAGCGCCGAAAGCGGCTCGTCCAGAAGCAGCACGTCCGGCTCGATCACAATGGCGCGGGCCAGCGCGATGCGCTGTTGCTGGCCGCCCGACAGTTCCTTGGGATAGCGGTCGCCGACATTGGGCAGTTGCACCAGTTCCAGCGCCGCCTGCACCTTGGCCGGGATCTCGGATTTCGGCACGTCTCGGTATTTGAGGCCAAAGGCCACGTTCTCGGCCACGGTCTTGTGCGGGAAAAGCGCATAGTTCTGAAAGACGAGGCCAAGGTTGCGCTTGTGAATGGGCACGTCGTTGACGCGTTTGCCGCCGATCAGGATCTCGCCCTCGCTCGGGTCGAGCAGCCCGGCGATCATCCGCAGGTTCGTCGTCTTGCCACAGCCCGAAGGCCCCAGCAGCGTGACGAACGCCCCTTCGGGGATCTCCAGCGTGGTGCGGTGCACGGCGGTGAAGGTGCCGAAACGCTTGACAATGTCTTGCAGGGTGACGGCGCTCATCTGCGGCTCCTGTCCGGGGGGTGGGCCGCGCCCCGGGATGGGGCGCGGCGGGGGCTTCAGTAGCCGCGCTGCACGCGGCTGAAGGTCTCTGACCACTCGGCCTCGTTGCCGTTCCAGTAGTTGGGATCGGCGAAGGTGAGCGACTCGAGCGTGCCGGTCGGATCGTAGGCCGGCAGGGTCGGGATCTTGTCACCAAGATCGACCTTGGTCCCGTCGAGCGCGGGGGGATAGTTCTGCCCCTCGGCCACGGCGATCGACGTCTCGGGTGCCAGCATGAAGTTCAAGAGCTCCTCGCAGGCCTCGACCGGGCTGCCGTTGAGCACGTGCAGGCATTCCTGCCACGCAAAGCTGCCCGGCGCGTCGTAGTAGCCGATGTCGTGGCCCTGCTGTTGCAGCGCGGCGATGCGGCCCGACCAGCCTTCGGTTACATAGATTTCCTCTTCGGCCAGAAGGCTCATCAACTCTGCGCCCGAAGACCAGTACTTCAGCGCCAGATCGCGGTGGCTGCGGATCGCATCCCACACGGCCTCCATGTCCTCGATGTTGTTGGGGTCCTGGCCGGTCTGCAGCGCGCCGTACCAGATGCGCGTGCGCCAGTCGCCCCAGCCGCCGATCTTGCCCTTGAGCGCCTCGTCGATGAGGATCGACGCGCCCTTTTCCTTCATCTCCTCGTCGGAGATATACTTGCGGTTATAGGCCAGACCCGTGGTGCCGTAGTCATAAGGCACCGCCGACAGGTAATCGGGCGTCACACCCCGGAACGCGCTGGTCAGCGCATCCATCACCAGCGACATGTTGGGGATGTTGTCGAGGTTGAGTTCCACCGTCAGGCCGAAATTCACGTAGCGGGCATAGTCGAACACGCCCGAGAGGTGCGCGATGTTGTATTCGCCCGGCTGGCTGGAGCGCACCTGCGCAAGGTATTCGTCGCCGCCCGCGAATGTGCCGTCAACGACCTCGATGCCGGTGGCCTTGGTATAGGGGTCAAAGGCGTGCTCGCGGAACGCCTCGGACACGACACCGCCCCAGCCGTCGAAGCGGACCTGTTGCACATCCTGCGCATGGGCATATTTGGCGAATGGCGTCTGCACCCCGTAAGCGAGGCCAGCCGCCCCGATCAGCCCGAGAAAATTGCGCCGGTCCAGATCGCCGTTGCGATAGCGCTCCAGCAGACGTTCGTAACGTTTGGTATTGTCCATTTTTCATATCTCCTTGTTGAGGGTTTCTGCGGTTCTTAGGCGCCGCTTTTCATGGCGAGTTTGCGGGCCACTGCTGCACCAAGCAGCGGCAGCCCCACGGTCATCACGATCATCACCGTGCCGAGCGCATTGATCTCGGGGCTGATCGAATTGCGCAGCATCGAGAAGATCTGCGTCGGCACGGTCTCCACCCCGCCCGGTTTCCAGAACAGCGTGCCGGTGATGTCATCGAAACTGATGGTGAAGGCAAACAGCGCGCCCGCCGCCACCGCCGGAAGCATCAGCGGCAGCGTGACCGAGAAGAACGTCTGCACCGGCGAGGCCCCGAGGCTGAGCGCCGCCTCCTCCACGTCGCGCTTGATCGAGACGAGGCGGGCCTGCACCACGAGGATGACGAAGGGCAGGGTAAAAATCACATGACCCGCCAGCAGCAGCGCAAAGCTCTTGCCGAGGCCCAGCCAGTTGAGAAACAGCAACAGCGCCACCGCCAGCACCACCTCGGGGACCAGAATGGGCGCAATGAGCAGCGTGGTGATCGTGTTGCGCCCCGGCACCTTGTAGCGCACCAGCGCGAGGCTCGCGAGGATGCCCAATGTGGTCGAGATCACCGCCGTCATCAGCCCCAGCACGATCGAGGTCTGAAAGGCACGCATCACCGCGTCGTTGTTCCACAATTCCACGAACCAGCGCAGCGACATGCCGGTCATCGGAAAGCTGCCGAACTGGTTGGCGTTGAACGACAACAGCACAACCACCGCCACCGGCAGGAACATGAAGCCATAGACCAGAACGGTCCAGATGCGGATCGCCTGCCAGCCCATCACCCGAGGCCCTTCGCCAGTTGCGCCATGCCGAGATAGCGGTTGTAGATGCCCACCAGCACGCCGAGGACCGCCAGCAGCAAGAGCGACAGCGCCGAGCCGAGCGGCCAGTTGAGCTGCGTGATGATCGCCTCGAACACCAGATTGGCGAACATCGCATCGGTCGGCCCGCCAAGGATCACCGGGGTGATATAGGTGCCCGCGCCCAGCACGAAGCAAAGCAATCCGCCCGCCGCCAGACCCGGCAGCGACAGCGGCAGCGTCACTTGCGTGAACGCCTCCCACCGGGTCGCCCCGAGCGAGGTGGCGGCGTCTTCGAGATTGGTGTCGATGCCTTCGAGGCTGACATAGACATTGAGCACCATGAACGGCAGCAGGAAATGCACGAGGCCGAGGATCACAGTGGCCTCGTTATAGAGCATCTGCATCGGCTCGCTGATAATGCCGAGCGTTATCAGCAAGGTATTGAGCGCACCCGAGGTGCCGAGGATGTTGATCCAGCTCATCGTGCGGATGATGTAGCTGATCCAGAACGGCAGCATCAGCAGCAGCAGCAGGATCATCTTGTTGCCCTTGGACCGGGCGATGAAATACGCCGCCGGATAGCCCATCACCGCACAGATCAGCGTGGTGATCGCCGCAATTTTCAGCGTGTTGAGCAGGATGTCGCGATAGAACCGGTCCGAGAGCGCCTTTTGCCAGTTGTCGAGGAAGAAGCCCACCTGATCCGTACCCGTCGCCGAGCGCAGCCAGAAGGAATAGACCACGATGAACATCAGCGGGATGATCAGCAGGAAGAGCACCGCCCCGAGGGCGGGCGATAGCAATATCCACGGCTGTCTTGCCTCGCGGGCTTCGACCGACATGCGTCTCCCTTTCATGCGCAGCCCGTCGGATGCGGGCTTGCCCAGAGGGTGCAAAGCGGTCCATCATTAATCAAATAGATAAGAGGAATTGTGACAATAGATGAAATCTATGCAGAGCCGTGACAGCCCCGAACGCATCATGCGCGAGATGGATTGGAATCTCCTGCGCACCTTCGTCGTGCTGGCTCAGTCGCGCTCCGTCACCGATGCCGCAAACCGACTGCGCCTGACCCAGCCCTCGGTGTCCACCGCGTTGAAAAGGCTTGAGGATCGGGTGGGAAAGCGCCTCATTCATCGTTCGCCGGGACGGTTCGAGCTGACCGAGGCGGGCGAAACGCTCTATCGCGAGGCGCTCGACATCCAGGGGGCCATCCTGCGGTTGTCCACGCTCATGCGCGACATGACCGACGAGGTTACAGGGCATGTCAGGGTGTCGCTCGCCTCCCACGTCATCTGCCCGCTATTCGATCAGGTTCTGGCGGAGTTTCACGCCGGGAACCCACGCGCAACACTCTCGATCGAGGTGCATTCCTCGGCGCAGGCGATCGAGACGGTGTCGGCGCGCTCGGCGTCCTTTGCCATCTGCCTGGTTCACAAGCGCAACCCGCGGCTGGAATACCTGCGCCTCTACCGCGAATTCTTCGGCCTCTTTTGCGGTCCGCCGAATCCGCTGTTCGGTCGGAGCGACCTCACCCGCGCCGATCTCGCGGGCCAGAGCGCCGTCAGCTTCGAGACCGACCGCCTGCAGGACGCGCTCAAGCCGGTGACGCTTATGCGCGCACAGGCGGAACTGGGCGATCAGATCATCGCCACCTCCAGCCATCTGGAGGAAGTGCGGCGCATGATCATCGCGGGTCTCGGCATCGGGCCTTTGCCGCTGCACGTCGCCGCGCGCGACGTGCGCGACGGCCTTTTGTGGCAGTTGCCGCCCTTTGACCAGACGGCGGCGGTGGATGTCCACGTCGTGTGGAACCCGCAGGCGGTGCTCAACCGCGCCGAACAGGCGCTTCTCTCCGGGCTGCGCGCCCGGATCGAGGCCACCCCGATGGAGCAGCGCACCTATCGCTGAGCGGGCGCGTCGATCCGCAACCCGACCGCCGCCGAGCGCCCCGTCGCGTCGATCACCGTCAGCCGCGAGAAGCCCGGCCCGAGACCGTCAAGCACCACTTCGCGGCGCCGCTGCCCGGTCAGCACCGGCGCACCGTTGGCGAGCCAGGTAAAGGGCGGACGGCCCCGCGCTACCTTGAGCGTCAGAAGCCCGTCGCCGGGCAGCGCCAGCCGCGCCCCGTCAGGGGGAAAGGCCACCTCCGGCGCGTCACCTGCGCCGCCTGCGTCGTCAAAGCGGCGCAGCGGCTGCGGCAGCCCGGCGGTGGGCAGGATCAGCGTCTCGGGCGGCGGCGGCGGCAGCGGCACGGGCGGCCCCGGCAGCCGCGCGAACGCCTCGAACAAGAGCGGCGCGGCGAGGTCCGCGCCCAGCGCGCCGGGTAGCGGCGTGCCGTCGGGCCGCCCGATCCACACGCCCAGAACATGCGCCCCGTCATAGCCCACCGCCCAGGCATCGCGGTGGCCATAGCTGGTGCCGGTCTTGTAGGCGACCTGCCCCGGCGCGGCGCCGGCGGGCGGCGGCAGGCCGGCGAGGATATCGCCCACCTGCCACGCGGCGGCGCGGCTCAGCACCCGCACACCGGGCGGTTGGCCCTCGCCCGCGCGCCAATGCAGCGGCCGCGCCTGCCCGCCCTGCGCCAGCATCGCGTATAGCTGCACGAGATCGTGCAGGCTCAGCCCCACGCCGCCCAGCGCCACGGCAAGGCCCGCCGGGCCGTCACCCGGCAGGGCGGGCGCGGCACCGCTGCGGCGCAGCGCCTGCATCAGGTGCGCCGGGCCGATCCGGTCCAGCAGCCGAATGACCGGCACGTTGCGCGAGCCGCGCAGCGCCTCGGCCACGGTCATCTCGCCCAGGAACGCGCCGTCGAAATTCTGCGGCGCGTAGCGGCCGAACCGGGCCGGGCTGTCGTCGATGAGCGTCTGCGGATGGGCCATCCCGCGATCGAAGGCGAGGCCGTAGACCAGCGGCTTGAGCGTCGAGCCGGGCGAGCGCAGCGCGCGGGTCATGTCGACAAATCCCTGCCGCCCGTCGCCGCCCGCATAGCGACCCGAGCCCACCCACGCGCGAATCGCACCGGTCCGGTGATCGGCCACCAGCACCGCCAGCCCCGCCCCCGGCGGCAGGTCGCGCAGCCGGTCGCGCGCCAGCCGTTCGAGCGCGGATTGCAGAGCGGCATCGAGCGTCAGGCGGTGATCGGGGGTGTCGGGCGCGGTGGTGCGGGCACGCTCCGACAGGTGCGGGGCCAGCGCCGGGAAGGGGCGGCGCGCGTCGGGCACCGGCTCGGAAAGGGCGGCGAGGGCGGCCTCGGGCGTGATCACGCCGTCGCTTGCCATGCGCGCCAGCACCCGGTCGCGCGCGGCGCGGGCAGCGGTGCGGGCGCGGTCCGGGCGGCGGGTCTCGGGCGATTGCGGCAGCGCCACGAGCAGCGCCGCCTCGGCCTCGGTCAGCCGCGCGGGGTCCTTGCCGAACCACGCGAGGCTCGCGGCGCGCACCCCTTCGAGATTGCCGCCGAAGGGCGCGTGGGTGAGGTAGAGCGCCAGGATCTGCCGCTTGCTCAGCCGCCGTTCCAGCGCCAGGGCCACGCGCATCTGCCGCAGCTTGCCGCGCCAGTGGCCGGTGCCGCTCCGCTCCAGCAACCGCGCCACCTGCATCGTCAGCGTCGAGCCGCCCGAGACCACGCGGCCATGCCAAAGCGCCTGCGCCACGGCGCGCAGGAGCGCCAGGGGGTCGACGCCGGAATGGCGCTCGAAGCGGCGGTCCTCGTAGGCGCGCAACATATCCAGGTAGGTGGGGTCCACATGGCCCGGATCGACCGCAAGCCGCCAGCGGCCATCCGCGACCGTATGGACATGCAGGAGCGTTCCCTCGCGGTCCTTCACCTCGACCGAGGTCCCGGCCGCGAGCGGCGGCAGGCGCGTGGCGTCGATCCAGCGATCCGCCCCGTCGCGCAGCCCCGCCGCCAGCACCAGCGCCAGCGCGAGGCCGATGAGACCCCAGCGCCTCACGGCGTCACGGTGAACCGGCCCGAGGCGGTGGTGGCGCGCAGCGCCGGGCGATACATGTCCTCCACCAGTGCCGCAGGGTGGTGATAGCTGCCGGGCGTCACCGCGCGAACAATATAGGCCAGCTCGAACGGATCCTCCTCGCGCAGGTCCACCGCCGCGAGAAAGCGGTCTTCGCGGAACCCGGCATGTTCGGGCGTCGCCGGATCGAGCCAGTCGAGCGCGGCGATATCGCCCGCGCGCAAGAGGTTGGGGTTGTCGATCTCCAGCCCCGCGGGCAGCGCATCATCGACCATCAGCCGCCCGCCGCCGCCCGTGGCCGGCGTGACCCGCAGCACCGCCACTAGCCGCGTCCCCGCCTGCACCGTGTCCGCGTCGAGCGGCGCGCCATCCAGCGTGAAATAGCGCCGCTCGATGGCGTAGCCCTGCGCGGTGACCGGCGTCGCGCCCTTGGGCACGCCCAGCGTGCTGAGCGTGATGTCGGTGACGCGGGTGCCGTCGTTGCGGATGGCCTGCGGGGCGGCTCCGGCCTCCTGCACCCGCACCATCGGGCCGGCAACCGGCAGTCCGTCAAGGCTCAGCCCCGCAGCGCCCGGTCCGTCGATCAGCGCATGGGCGGCCATCAGCGTCCAGGCCTGTTCCTGCGTCGAGAGCCGCCGGTCCTGCACCGCCAGCGGGGCGGCGAGTGCTGCGCGATCCACCGCCTCGCTGCCCGCCTCGGCGGCCAGCGTCAGCAGCCCGGCGCGATCGCGCAGCGCGCTGCCATAATCGGACCGCCAGCCCTGTGCCCCGCGATCGGCCTCCGCCAGCCGCGCCGATGCCTGCGAAAACAGCCGGTCGGCGCGTACCGGATCGCCGTAGGCGGCGAGCGCGGCGCCCAGTTGCGCCAGCGACAGGGGCGTGGCGAACGCATCGGCCTTCACATCGGCATAGTACCGCAAATCGCCCATCGCGGCGGCCCCCTCGCGCGCCAGCACCATCAGCGCATAGGCGATATCCTCGCCGCCGCGGTCGAAATCCGGGGCATAGGCGATGCGGTTGCGCAGGTTGTCGAGCGCCATGGCAAAGGCCCGTTCGGGCACCGCGTGGCCCGCCGCGCGGGCGCGCGACAGGACATCGGTGACATAGGCATCGAGCCAGAAATCCCCCGACCCCGCCTGCCACAGGCCGAACGACCCGCCGCTGCCCTGCCGGCTCAGCACCTGCCGCACGGCGTCACCGATGCGGGCGGTAATATCCGCGCCCCCGGCGAGCCCCATCGCCTCGGCCACCTCGTCGAAATACAGCAGCGGCAGCGCCGCCGAGGCGACCTGCTCGGTACAGCCGTAAGGGTAGCGGTCGAGCGCGGCCAGAAGTCCCGGCGCGTCGAGCCGTGCCAACGGCCCGGCAGAGACGACGGCGCGCGCGCTGCCGGGACGAAGCCCGGCAAAGACGTTGTCATCGAGGGTGAACGTGTCGCCCGGGGCGAGCGAAAACCGCCGGGTTACTGACACGGCGGGATCGTTGGCGCGGACCGACAGGCTCAGGCGCTTGGTCAGGGCCTTCCCGTCCGGGGTGGTGAGGGTGACGTGGATATCATGCGTGCCCTCGTGCCGCGCGGTGACGGGCACGGTGACAACCGCCTGCCCCCCTTTGGCCAGGTCGACGGTGGCCGGCGCATCGCCGGCGCGCAACCCCTCCCCGGCGCTCACCTCCACGCCGACCGGCCCTGCCGGGCCGTCGGCGTGGGTGATCTCCAGCCGCATCCGGCTCTCGTCGCCGGGCGCGAGGAAACGCGGCAGCGACGCCGAGAGCACCACCGGATCGCGCACCAGCACGTCGCGCGCCGCCTGCCCTACGGCGCGGGGCGACCACGCCACCGCCATCAGCCGCACGGTGCCGTTGAAATCCGGCAGATCGACCGTGGCACGGGCCACACCGTCCGGCCCCACCGCGAGTGGCCCGGTAAAGCGGGCCATCAACTCGCCCTCGGGCGGCGGGGCCTGCCGCTGCACGGCCCCGCCATCGCCGCCCGAGCGCACGCGGCCCTCGGCCCCGCTCATCCCGTCGATGAGCCGCCCGTAGAGGTCGCGGATCTCGACCCCCAGCCGCCGCTGTCCGAAGTAATGCGCCGACGGGTCGGGGGCCTCGAACCCGGTCAGGTTGAGGATGCCGAGATCGACCGCCGCAAGGGTGACATATGCGGTCTCGCCCTCCGCCACCCCGTCAACCTCGACCGCCACCCCCATCGGGCCGCGCGGCGCGGGGGCCTCCGGCGCGTCGATGCGGACGGCCAGTTGTCGGTCGCCGGGGTCGATGGCTGCATGGGCGAGGCCCAGCGCGCGGGCCGGGGTCTGCCCGGCGGCGACGTTCATGGGCCGGATCACCTGCGCGGTGACATAGGCACCCGTGCCCCAGTCATCGGTGACGGTGAGCGGAACGACGCTCGCCCCCTCGGGGACGTCCACCGCCTCCATGTGGATCACCCGGTCGGCCATCACCGTGATCAGCGCCTTGCCAGGGCGGCGCGGCACCAGCCGCAGCATCGCGGTATCGCCGCTGCGATAGCGCGGCTTGTCGAGCGACATTTCCAGCATGTCGGGGGTGTCGGCCGCCCCGGCGGGGGCGAACCAGCCCGCGTCGAAGCCCACCGAGGCGGCGACGTAGTCGCCATCCATGCGCTCGACGATCAGCTCGTAGCGGCCCCAGTCCACCGGCACCGAAAGCGGCGCGGGCGTGCCGTCCGTCTCCAACGTACCGGTGGCCACGCGTACCCGCCGCGTCACCGGCTCCCACGACCAGCGGCCATATTCCTGATACCATTGATAGCGCGTCTCGACGCGGTTCACCGTCCAGCGCAGGTCCATCGGCGCGGGATGCTCTTTCCGGTCGAGGCCCAGCAAGGCAAAGCGCGCCTCGCTCCCCTCCGGCACCACCCCGTCAAAGCCGGGCCGGATGCCGATCAGTGCGCCTTGCGCGGCCACGGGCCGGGTGATCCGCCGCTCCACCGGACGGCCCGAGCCTTCTTGCACGGTCACTGTCGCCACCGCCTCCAGCGGGTGGCCGGCACCCGGTATGTCCGGCAGCGGCAGGGGCAGACGCAACCGCCCCTCAGCATCGGTGCGCCCGCCCTCGATCATGGCGCTTCGCGGGCTCGGGATCTCGTCATGGCGGCCGAACGTGTAGCCGGGGTAGGCATCCAGCCCTTCAGCCGGTCGCAGTGTGACCCGGCCAGAGACATCGAGCCGGGCCCCCGGCGCACCGAACAGGTAGCGCGCTGTCACGCCGAGCGGCGCGGGCGTATCGGGGTCGAGCGGCCCGTCGGGCAGGCTCAGGTCCATGTCCAGCCGCTCGGGCAGGAAATCCTCGACCAGCACGCTTTGACGCGCCAGCGCGGGCGCCTCCACATCGGCGTGGATCGCCACCGTCCAGGTACCGCGCGGGGCCGCTTCCCCCACCTTCATGGCAAAGACATGCCCGCCCGCCGCCGCCTCTGCCGACAGGTGGCGCGCATATTCCACCCCGTCGGGGCGGGTGAGGATCGCGGTCAGCGGCAGGCCGGGGATCGCCTGTGCCTGCGCGTCGCGCGCCAGCGCCGTGGCGTGGATCACCTCGCCCGCGCGATAGGCCCCGCGATCGGTTGTCAGGAACACGTCCACCGGCCCGGCGGGGGCGCGTCCCTCGACGCCGCGATCCGACAGGTCAAAGGCCGGCTCGGTCAGCGACAGGAAGGTCATATCCTCCGCCGCACCGTCGCCCGCGCGCGCCAGCACCAGCGCCGGTGCCGCGCCGCCCGTACCGCGCATCAGACCGGGCGCAAGCCGCGCGTGGCCCTGTGCATCGGTGGTGGCCGTGGCCAGCACGCGATTGGCCCGCGACAGCAGGGTGATCCCGACGACACCGCGCGGCGCGGCATCGGTGAGCGAACGGACGAAGACATGCAGCCCGTCCTGCCCCGACAGCGTCGTAAGGCCCAGGTCCGAGAGCACGAACCATTGCGTCGCCGCGGCCTCGTCACCGGTGCCATCCGGGCGCGCGGCGCTCAGCGCATAGATGCCCGGCGGCTGATCCTTCAGCACCGGGCTCAGCGGCAGACGTGTGGTCATGGTGCGGTTGAGCACGTTCTCCACCTCGCCCGTGCCGATCCACACCTCCTCGGCGATTTCGCCGGTGAAATCGCGCTCCTGCCAGGAAGAGAGCGGGCGGGCAAAGAGACCCTCCTGCATGCTGCGCAGCAGGTTGCGGTCGCTCACCCGGCGCAGGCGCAGGGCCACCTCGTCGAGGTTCACCGTCTCCACCGGCAGCGCGGCACCGGAGGCGCGCGGCAGCACATAGGCCCGGCCCGGAAAGCGCACGAACGGCGCACGGTCGCGGACATAGACGGCAATCGTGGTGTCCCCGGCCAGCACCTCGCCCGAGGCCGCAGGCAGCCCGGCGCGGAAGGTGACGCGATACCGCTCGCCGTGGCGCACCCCGTCGAGGCAGAGCTGTCGTTCCTCGACGATCACGGCTAGGCCCGGGTCGGGCAGGCGCAGGTAGGGGGTGTAATCCAGCCCCGCCTTGACCAGCGGTTCGGAGAACTCGGCGCAGATGCGCGGCGCGGCGCTCTCGTTATCGGCGCTGTGGCCGGTGATGCGAAAGCCGAACCGCGCCACGGCACGCTCCAGCGCCGCCGCCACCCCGGGCAGCGGCGCGCGCACCTGTGCCAGCCGCAGCACATCGATCGTGTCGCGGCCCCGGCCCAGCCGCTCCAGCGCGCGGGCCGCCACGGACAGCGCCCGCGCCTCGCCCTCGGGCGTGCGCGCGCGCAGGTAGGCGTTGAGCGCCGCGCTCAGCGCCTGCGCGTCCATGCGCCGCTTGTTTCGCGCGTTGCCGTCCCCGATGCGAAGCGACAGCCGTGCATATGCGGCCCAGATCGCCGCCTCGTCGCCATGCGCAACCGCCGCGCCGGTCCAGCGCAGCGCGCCCGCGAAATCTCCCGCCCGCTGCCGCGCCTGCGCGATCTCCAGCATCTCCGCCACCGGCATCCCGGCCGCGGCGGAATGGCGGCGTCCGACCTCCTGCGCCAGTGCCCGGGCAGCGTCGAAATCCCCGGCACGCAGGGTGTCCAGCGCCACGGCCCGCGCACCGGCCCGCGCCAGCGCCTGCGGATCGGCCTCCACGATGCGCGCCGAGAACGCGCCCTCATAGGGCACGACCCGCGTAACCCCGGCCTTGGGAAAACAGGCGTTCGAGCGGCTGTTGTAGGTGAACGCGGCACAATCCGCGCGGGCCAGGCAGAGGCGCTCGCACCGCTCCGGCGTGGTGTCGAAGACCGGCCCGAGATCGGCACCGCGGAAATCCACATCCTCGGTGACGACGCTTCGGCGCTCGGGGACGGGGGCCACTCCCTGCGCAACCACGGCGGTCGCGCACAAGCCGCAAAACACCGCTCCTTTCACGAGGTGCCAGAGCACCCGGAAACCGTCCGCTGCCGCATTCAGTGCCTTTGCGCAGCCCGTGGCGACCGTGGTCCCCTGTCCCATCATGCCTCCTTGCGCGTGCCATACCCGCCAAGCGTCCCGCGTCCAGTGTAGCTGGCGCAGCCCCGTCGCCAAAGCCGAAATCCTGCCGGAGTTACCGTGACGGGCCGCGACCGGCCCCGCCCGAACATGCCGGGCAACACCGGCTCAATCGCGACTGGTGCGCTCAAGGGCTTGTTGCCTTTACCGTAATTGTCCATTCTCACCCCCGAGAAAGTCCCTGGCGAGGAGCGGAGCGTCCGTGTCCATGAAACCCCGTGAAGTCCTCGTGGTCGACCTCGACGGGACCCTGCTTCGCAGCGACATGCTGCTGGAGAGCTTCTGGTCGGCGGTGGGCCGGGACTGGCGTAGCGTGTTTCTTTCTGTCGCGGCGCTGACACGCGGACGTGCCGCGCTCAAACACCACCTGGCCATGGCGTCGGCGGTGGATGCGGCCACTCTGCCATACGACCCGGAGGTCGTCGCGTTCGTCGAGACCTGGCGCCGGTCGGGCGGGCGGACCGCGCTCGTGACGGCAAGCGACCGGGTGCTGGCCGAGGCGATTGCCACCCATCTGGGGATTTTCGACGAGGTCCACGGGTCCGATGGCCACCGCAACCTGAAGGGAGAGCGCAAGGGACGTTTCCTTGAGGAGCGGTTCGGCTCTGGCGGATTCGCCTACATGGGCGATTCCACGGCTGACCTGCCGGTCTGGGCGCGCGCCGGCAGGGCGATCACGGTCAATGCCACTGCCGCCCTGCGCCATGACACCGAGCGGGTCTCACGGGCCACCGAGCATCTCGATACGGTCGCCCGCCCGGTGACATCTTACCTCCGGACCCTGCGGCCGCATCAATGGCTCAAGAACGTGCTTGTCCTTCTGCCGATGCTGGCCGCGCATCAATTCGATGCCGCGACGGTGCTGTTGTCGGTCCTCGCCTTTGTCTGCTTCAGCCTGGTCGCTTCGGGCGTCTATGTGCTCAATGACCTGCTCGACCTCGGCGCCGACCGCGCGCACCCCCGCAAGAAGAGCCGACCGCTGGCCTCGGGGGATCTGCCGATTGCCCATGGCACCTTCATGGCGGCGGCGCTTCTGGTCCCGGGCGCGCTTTTCGCGGCCCTGATCGGCGGCGGCTTCCTGCTCGTCATGGCCGCCTATTATCTGCTGACCGTGTCCTATTCGCTCTACCTCAAGCGCCGGATCGTGATCGATATCTGCGTGCTGGCCGGCCTCTACACCGCCAGGATCGTGGCGGGCGGTGTGGCCACCGGCATTCCGCTCTCGGTCTGGCTGCTGGCGTTTGCGGTGTTCTTCTTTCTGTCGCTGGCGGCGGTCAAGCGGCAGGCCGAGCTTGTCGATACCGCGGCGCGCGGCAGCCTCGTGGCGAACGGGCGCGGCTATACCGTCGAGGATCTGCCGATCATCGGGACGATCGCTATCAGCGCCGGATATGTTTCCGTTCTGGTGCTGACGCTTTACGTCAATTCACCCGCGGTGATCGAGCAATATACCCTGCCGGAGGCGCTCTGGGGGGTCTGCGCCATCCTGCTCTACTGGATCACGCGGACCGTCATGATCGCGCATCGCGGCCAGATGCATGACGACCCGGTCGTGTTCGCCGTCAAGGACAGGACCAGCCGGATATGCCTGCTGATCGTTATCGGCTTCGTCCTGGCGGGGTCGATGGCATGACGCTGCGCACGCTGATCCTGCGCTATGCCGCTTTTGCGGTGGCCGCAACACTGGCCAACCTTGCGGTTCAGCGCGCGATCCTGCAGGTTGGGGAAACGGCTGTCTGGTTCGCCGCGGCCGTCGGCGCGGGAACCATCGTCGGCCTGGCGATCAAATACATGCTCGACAGGCGCTGGATATTTCACGACGTCGGGACCGGCGCGCGAAACCACGCGCGCAAGTTCTCGCTCTATACTGTCATGGGCGGTGTCACGACGGCGATCTTCTGGGGCACTGAAACCGCGTTCTGGCTTATATGGCAAACCGATCCGATGCGCGAGCTGGGCGCGGTTCTGGGCCTCTCGGTCGGTTACGCCGTCAAGTACAATCTCGACCGGCGTTTCGTGTTCACGGATCGGCGATTGGAGGGACCCGCATGAAGCTGTCCGGCTGGGGGCGATATCCGGTGCTGGAGACAGAACTCCACCTCCCCCGCAGCGTCGAGGCATTGCGCGCGCTGGTCCTCTCCGGTTCCGGCCTGATCGCCCGCGGCAACGGTCGCGCCTATGGCGACAGCGCCATAGGCAGCGCCGCCACCGTCGATATGCGGCACTTCGACCGCATGCTCGCTTTCGACACTGGGACCGGGCAACTCGTTGCCGAGGCGGGGGTGCTTCTGGGTGACATCATCGCCGCCTTCCTGCACCGCGGCTGGTTCCCGCTGGTGACGCCGGGCACGAAATTCGTCACCCTCGGCGGTGCCATCGCCGCCGATGTGCACGGCAAGAACCACCACAAGGAAGGCAGTTTCCGAGCCTGCGTCGACTGGATCGAGGTGATGGGCCCGGATGGTGAAATCCGCCGCTGCTCGCGACAGGAGGATGCGATCCTCTTCGATCACACGCTCGGCGGCATGGGCCTGACCGGCATCATCCTGCGCGCGGCTATTCGCCTGCGCCCGGTCGAGACCGGCTGGATCCGGCAGTCCACCATCGCCGCACCGAACCTCGCGGCGGCCATGGACGCCTTCGAGGCGGCACAGGAC
Source organism: Roseovarius ramblicola (assembly GCF_042430665.1). NCBI lineage: Bacteria > Pseudomonadati > Pseudomonadota > Alphaproteobacteria > Rhodobacterales > Roseobacteraceae > Roseovarius > Roseovarius ramblicola. The sequence continues at coordinate 48,754 of NZ_JBHMEC010000018.1, forward strand.
ACCACCTATTCCGTGGCCTGGATCGATTGCCTGGCCACGGGCGCGGCGCGGGGCCGGTCGCTGGTGATGCTGGGTGAGCACGCCGCCGTCGCCGACCTGCCCCCGGCCAGGGCCGCGGCCCCGTTCCACGTTTCGCCAAGACGCAAGCTGTCGGTGCCGCTGGACTTTCCGGCCTTTGCGCTCAACCGCCTCACCGTGGCGGCGTTCAACGCAATCTATTACCGTGCCGGGGCGCGCAAGCGCACCGCGAAACTGGTGGATTGGGACAGCTACTTTTACCCGCTCGACGCCATCCACGGCTGGAACCGCATCTATGGCCGCAAGGGGTTCGCGCAGTTCCAGTGCGTCCTGCCGCCGGATCGCTCGCAGGCCGGGCTCACCGCGCTTCTGGCGGACATCGCGGCGGCCGGGTCAGGATCGTTCCTCGCCGTGCTCAAGCGGTTCGGCGCGCAAGAGGCGACATTCTCCTTTCCGATGGAAGGCTACACCCTGGCGCTCGACTTCCCGGTGAACGCCGGCACGCTTGCGCTGCTCGACCGTCTCGACAGGATCGCCCTCGACCATGGCGGCCGCTTCTATCTGGCCAAGGACAGCCGGATGAGCGCCGCAACGCTGCGTGCCTCCGATGCGCGCGTTGCGGATTTCCACGCCCTGCGCGAGGCGGAGGGCCTCTCCGACCGGTTCCGGTCGGTCCAGTCAGAAAGGCTCGGACTATGACGACGCCCCCCATACTCATCCTCGGCGCCAGGTCGGATATCGGCATGGCCATCGCCCACGCCTATGCCGCCGAGGGCCACCCGGTGCAGCTTGCCGCCCGCCGCGCGGACACGCTGGAGGCCGACCGCGCCGATATCGCGCTGCGCCACGACGTGCCGGTCACCCTGCACGAGTTCGACGCGCTGGCGACCGGGACCCATGGCAGCTTTGTCGCGGCGCTGCCGGAGTTGCCGCAGGTCGCCGTCTGCGCCGTCGGCCTGATGGGCAGGCAGGAAGACAGCGAGCGCGACAGCGACGCGGCCACCCTGGTCATACGCAGCAATTTCGAGGGACCGGCCAGCATCCTCGCCGTTCTGGCCAATCGCTTCGAAGCGCGCGGCAGCGGCACCATCATCGGTATTAGTTCGGTCGCGGGCGAGCGCGGGCGCGCCACCAATTACGTCTATGGCGCGGCCAAGGCCGGGTTCACCGCCTTTTTGTCGGGGCTGCGCAACCGGCTGGCGGGGTCCGGGGTGCATGTGATGACGGTGTTGCCGGGGTTCGTCGCCACGCGGATGACCGCGGGGATGGACCTGCCCGCCCGGCTCACCACCGATCCCGAAACGCTGGCCCGGCGCGTCCTGCGGGCCGCGCGCGCGGGGCGCAACGTCATCTATGTCATGCGGATATGGTGGCTGATCATGCTGATTATCCGCACCATCCCCGAACCGGTATTCAAGCGGCTGCGGCTCTGAGCGCGCGCGTCAGGGCCGGGTGAGCCGCCGCGCCGCGGACAACGTGCCCGGCCCGACCTGCGCGTCGAGCGCCCCGCGATAGAGGCCGCGTTCGCGCAGAATCGTCTGGAACGCCAGCGCCGTGTCACGGTCCCAGCGCACCCAGCGTCCGCCGATCTGACCGCGCAGATCCTCGACCGGCAGGTCGCCGGTCTCCAGCGCCTCGACATAGAGTTTCGCGGCGCGTCCGGGATTATAGTCCACGCCCTCGCCGCGCTCGTGCAGGAACCCGAGCGCATTGATGGCGCGCGCGTCGCCCTGCGCGGCGGCGTGGCGCAGCCAGGCCACCCGCGTCGCCGGATCGTCGAACGCGTCGGCCCCGCCCTCAATCAGTTTCGTCAGCGCCGCCTCGGCCTCGGCGCTGCCCTGATCCGCGGCCTTGCGATACAATTCCGCGGCCTTCACCGGGTCGGGCAGGCCATGTTCCTCCGCCAGCCGCCGCGGGACGCCCCGCGCGCTCATGTGGAGATCGGCGAGCCGCACCTGAGCAACATGATATCCCGCCCCCGCGCTTTCGGTCAGCAGCGCAATCATTCTGTCGAAATCCCGCGGCACCCCGCGTCCGAGGCGATACATGATCGCCAAGGTCGCCTGCGCCGGTGCGTCCCCCGCTTCCGCCGCACGCCGGTAACGCTCCACAGCGCGCGCGTGATCCTCGCGGACCGGGCCGATCCCGAAATTGTAGTAATCGCCCAGCTTGGTGTGCGCGGCGGCCACACCGGCACCCGCCGCCATCGCGAACAGGGCGCGGGCGCGCTCATGGACGCCCTCGCGCTGCATGATGACCGCGAGGTGAAACAGCGCCGCCGGATCCGGGTCGGGGCCGATCACCGCCGCTTCGCAATGGGGCCGCGCGCGCCCGAGCGTCTGGAACCGGCCCGTCATCGCGGCGCGGCTCACCGGGGCCCCGGCCTCCGGCGCGCCGGCGATCTCGTGGCAGGCCGCCGCCGCGTCGCTTGCCGTCGCGGACGATCCCGGCCCGCCCCAGAGCGCCGCCAGCCCGGCCATGATGGCCCCATACCCGCGCGACCACATCGTGACACTCCGCATTCCTTACCCCCTGATCCGTTTCCGTGGCCCGCCCGTCTGCCCGGGCCTCCGGCATAATCTGACAGCGCCATGGGCGGATTTCCACCGATACCTGTCGGCGTGCCACCGGTCACTGCGGTGTCGGGCGGTTGATCCGCTCTGCGGCGCAGGCGGTTTCCCGCCGGTCTGGCGCGATCCGGGGCCGCAACGTCACGCGCGTTGTTGCGGCGTTAAGGTCACGGTTGTAGAGCACACGCATGTTCGACACGATTCCCTCCTTGACACGGGCGCCTCTGCGCCGGGTCGCCGCCGCCCTGCCGATACCCCGTCCCGGGATCGGCGCGCTCGCGGTCGCGCTGGCCGTGGCCGTGGCCGTGATTGGTGCCGGCGCGTATGGCCTGCGCGGCATGATCGCGGATCGGGTGGCCCCGGTCGGCCCGCCCCCGGCGGTGACCGGACGTCTCGCCGCGACGCTGCCATCGCCCGCGCCGGACGCAGGTATCCCCGCCGCGGCACAGCCCGCCATCGGCCCCCGTGCGGAGGGCACGGTCGCGCTGTCGGCGCATCCCGGTGCCCTCGCCCGGCCCGCCGGGCGCGCGACGCTGCCGCACACGCCGCGGCTGTCGCGCATCTTCCGCGGGGCACCGCCCGCGACCCCGCCCGCCCGGCCGTCCCCGGACGCGCGGCAGCAGCAGGGCACCGACACCGCCGTCCTGCGGCCCCGGTCGCGCCCCGGTTCGCTCCGGCAGCGGACGGCAGAGCGCCAGGCCCCGCAGCAATTCGTCTCATTGCGGCCGCGGCTGCGCCCCGCAGACCTCGACATTCCCGCAGCGCCCCGCAAGACCCGACGCGCCCCGCAGGCGCAGCCCGAAGCGGCGCGGGAGCCGGTACAGCGGACGGCGGCGATCGCCGCCAGGCCAAAGGTCCTGCGGACCTCTTCCCGGTGCCCCCGCCGCCTGACCGCGGCGATGCCCGGGCGGGCGCGCGGCGCGGCGGGCGCGCACGCGATCATGGCCCGGCTCAGCGGCATCGAGGGGGTCACGCGTGACGCGTATGTCACGCGCGAAATCCTGTCCGGCAACATGCCCGGCTTCCTGCGCGATCTCCGGCCGGTCAGCCTCCGCGGTCGTGCCGCCGACGGTCGTCGCGTGACGATCACGCTTTGCGTGACGCCCGACTATCTCGCTGTCGGAAGCGACCGTGATTACACGCGCATCCCGCTCGGTCTGCGCGCGGCCACCCGGATCGGCGGCGCGTTCGGCATGGTGCTGCCCACACCGCGCATGGTGGACCTGATCCACCGCGCCGCGGATGTGCGCATCGCGCCGCGCCCGATGCCTGCGGGCCCCAAGATGCGGTCCACCGATTACCTGACCCGCCACAACGCCACCGTCGCCGCGCAGATCAGCGCGGCGGGCGCATCGCAGGGCGCGCTGATTTCCGGCCACAAGAAGGATGTCGTGCTGACGAACCGCCTCGCCGAGCGGCCGGGACGCGTCGCCATCTATGGATGGCATCGCGCCAATGGCGAGCCGATCCAGCCGCTCAGCACGGTGCACGGAGCCGGCTATGCCGATTACAGTCACGGCGTCCGCCTCGTCAGCCGCACCGCCTATCTCGATGGTCGGCCCGCCGATCTGCGGGATTTGCTGGCGTCGCCGCGCTATGCCGCCCTCCTCAGCGAGGAGGGGCCTGTCACCGGTCCGCGCCTGCGCATGGCTGCGCTTGCCGCGAACTGACACCGCCGGGGCGGCGTCACGCCGCCCCGCACCGCATCAACGCACATCCTTGAAACAGCGAAAACCAAGGTGATAGTTGCGGTGGCTGTTGGCCGCCATAACCCGTCCGCCATGCCAGAACGGCGCGCGCCAGCGGCTCCAATGGGTATGCGCGCGCACTGTGTCCCAGATGAACCAGCTCCCCTTCATCTCGGTGACGCCCAGCCTGGCACTGCCGCGGCTCGCCATCTGATCGGGGGCCAGCGGCAGGTTCATGTGCTCGGCGGCGTTGCCGTCGAGATCGTAAACGCCGAGCGGGCTGCGACATTCGGGAAAGCTGCCCGCCGGGTAGGTGTTGGAGCCGCAGCCGGTGAAACTGCCGCCATTGCAGCCCGCGCTCTTGTGGCTGCCGGTGGCACAGACGCCGGCGCGCCACTCTGGCCCGATGCTGTAGCGCGCGGTGCCGCGATACCTGGCATTATGCGCGTGCCGCGCGGCCTGCACGCTGCGACCGAAGAAATAGTCGGGTGGCGTGAGCGCTCCGTGCGAAGCCCCTTCCCATTCATGGGCATCGCCGATCCGCTTGCCCTCGGCGCGGCAGAGCTCGGCCGCCTCCTTGGCGCGCACCCATGTCACCGGATACATGCCCGGCACGTTGGGATATTCGAACATATCGGCGCAAACTGTTGCGTCGGCGGGTGTCTCTGTCGCCGGGTCATAGAGCGGGGCCATGTAGGGCTCGCCGCAGATACGCTCGAACTGGCGGTTGCGATAATAGCTGCGCGGATCCTGCCCGAGCCGGGCCGCGACCTGCTCCGGCGTCATCGGATGGCGCGTCACCGCCGGGTTGCCCTGCCCGATGAAGCGCGACCCGGCAAATATGGCGCGGATGCGCTGAATCTCGGCATCGCTCAGCCCGCGGGCCTGCTGCATCTGTTGCAGCATCCGGGCGTTGTTCTCGGCCAGCGTCTGCGCGCCCACCGGCAGCGCCAGCGCCAGCGCCGCAATCCCGCCTGTCAGTACCGCCATCACCCCGTTGCGCATGGTCATTTCCCTTTGCGGTTATTTCCTGAGAAGGTAGATGAAATCCCTGTTGTCGGCATAGCCCACGAAGCGCGGGACCGGCGTGCCATCCCGCGCGCGCTCGTCGATCTGCGCCATGCCCGCGACGAGGTGCTGCGGGCGCAATGCGCCATCCTCCCTGACATAAAGCGCCATGTAGGTGTGCTCCTGGCCGTTCATGTCGAGCAGCATCGCGTGATCGCAGCCATAGGCCTGAAAGGTGCGCGCCATGGCCGAGGGCGTCGCCGTCGAAAAGTAGCCGTAGATCAGGAATTTTCGCCCGCTCACGGTTTTCATGCAGGCACCGCCGCGCAAGGTGCGCAATTCCGCCTCGGCCGAACCCGACCAGTTGCCGCCCAGCCAGCTCGTCACCTGCGCGCCCGGCACGCCGTCCTCGACCAGCGGCACACCGTTCTGCCGGGCAAAGCGGACACGCGGCAGCAGCGCGCGATCCTCCTCGCGCCATTTGCGCATATGCACCGAGCCGTCATCCAGCACGAAGAGCGTCGAGAGACCTGGATGCAGCTTGCTGAAGATCACACCGTTGGCGAGGAAGCCGTAATGGTGGCCGTGATTGGTCACGGACTTCTCGCCCGCCCGCCATGCGCCGTGGTCACGCTTGAACCCGCCGGCGAATGTCGCCGCGACACGATCGGTCAGCGACGGGCTCAGCATCCCCGTGCGCACGACCGGTGCCGCACGGTCAAAGCCGTCCGGCCCGGGAAGGGCCCGGTTGCGCCCCGCTCCCCGCGGCCGCGACGACCAGCCCAGGCGCGGGTGATCGGTGCCCGGCTCATAGCCAAGCTCGAACTGCGACAGGTCGAACCCGACCAGATAGACATCGGCCCGCCGTTCGATCCCGTCGAGCCGGTGGGTACGGCCGGGACCGTTGAGAACGTCGGGATGGATCATGCCCGGCTGCACGGCGCTCGCATAGATGCCCGGCGCGTCCTTCACGGCATACCAGCTCCCGGCCTCGAGGCCGCCTGCGGCCCCCTCGGGTTCGAACCCGAAATAGGTGCGGATGAGCGGATGCGATGCCAGCCGGGCGCGACCAAGCCCGGTCGCGATATCGCCCGCCCCGGTGCCCGCGACCACCTCGCCGGAACTCATGTAGGCATCTTCGTAGAATGACCCCTTGATGAGATCGACGATGCTTTCTCCGAAGACCACATTGTCGCGCAGGAATTCCGCCACAGCCTCGCGGCTCGTTCGCGAACCGCGCACCTCGTTTCGCACGAAGGCACGCCCGTCGCAAACGGGCGCGTAAGGCAGGCCCGAGGCGGCCGCACGATCCAGCGCCGGGGCGCTGCCAGACCACGGCGTGCAGCGTTCCTCGATGCCGTCCCGCGCGAAGACGAGCGCCGGTGCCTCGTCATCGGCGTCCCCTTCCACGAGCGACAGACCCGTGCCGTCCGGGTCGGACAGCTCGATATGATAGCTGTCTATCCGACGCGACCGGGTATCGCGCCTGATATCGAGCACGAACCACGCGTTGATCCCGGGATTGAGCGACGTGAGCGTTATTTCCGTCCCATCCGGCCCTTGCGCCCGCGTCAATCGCCGGAACGGCTGAATCTCCCGGATGGTCTTGGGCCGGTTGGCATCATACTCCGCCCATTGCGCTTCGATCAGGTCGGTATCAGTGTGCCGGATGTCCGTCGCCCCGCCTGCCGAGGGGGCTGCGAGCACCAGACACATGACGGCGCGCGCCGCCTGTCTGTTAAGAGAATACATCATGAAACTGTCGTCTTCTTTGACGTGACTCGATAGTGAACGAGAAGAGCGTAATGCGACCGGTCCGCTTTCGCAATATTGGCGAGATCAACAGTTCGGGCGGGCCGGGACGGGTGTGTGCAAAGCGGGCAAACCTCGCCCGCCGCGTAGGCGCGGCGACCGTCATGGACTGATCTGGCCGCGTGGCCGGGTCTGCGCCACGATGGACCGGGCGAAGCCTCCAGCGTATGGACATCGCGATCCCCCCCGGGTCAACCGCCCAAGTCCGGATGGTCCTGGCGGGCCGGGACCGGAACGCTCGGCGCACGGCCCGCCCGGCGATGCCTCATGCGCGGGAACGGCTCATCGGAAATAGCCCGCCCGCGTCACCCGCCCTGCCCAGGTGCTCGTCCCGTGGCCGCGAAGGCCGCTGTACGCGATCACCGCCGTGCCGCCGTCATAAGAAGGGCGCGGACGATGGGTAATGCCGATAATCGCGTTGTCGTGGAAGCTGTTGTAGCGAGTAGCGGAATCGGCCACCCTATACCCTGCGGATCCGGCAAGTACGGGCGCGCCGATACCGTGCTGCGGCGAGAAGCCACCATCGGCCCCTCTGTCGTGACCCTGATGGTGCGGCATCGCGGATGAGGAGCCCACTCCCAGACCGAGACCGGCGAGGGCAAAGCTTGCAAGTCTGTCATGTGCAGTCCGCGTCCCGATGCGAAGCGGTGAGGGGGCCCGGATCGCGCGGCTGTTGAGGATATAGCCATGCAATGCCACCGGTCCGAAACCGGTGATGAGCCTGACGTGATCGTCCCGTGCGCCCGGGTCACGGGCGTTTTGCGGCACGGATGCACGGAGGGCGCTCCGGTTGAGAACTTCAGCACCCCGCGTCGCCAACAGGGGGCCGGTCTTGATGCCGAGCCCGGCAAAGGCGTGCCGTGCGAGATCGGTGTGCCGCGCGCTTGCGGGATCGCCCGGGGCCGGGGTGTCGAGCGCCTGGCTCGTGCCCGGGGCCAGCGGGTCCGGCGCGGGGCCGAACGCGATGCCGCCGGTCCCCGGCGTGCCCGGCTGCGCGGGGTCGCCCGGGGCCGGGGTGTCGAGCGCCTGGCTCGTGCCCGGGGCCAGCGGGTCCGGCGCGGGGCCGAACGCGATGCCGCCGGTCCCCGGCGTGCCGGGCTGCGCGGGGTCGCCCGGCACCGGGGTGGCGAGCGCCTGGCTCGTGCCCGGGGCCAGCGGGTCCGGCGCGGGGCCGAACGCGATGCCGCCGGTCCCCGGCGTGCCCGGCTGCGCGGGGTCGCCCGGCACCGGGGTGTCGAGCGCCTGGCTCGTGCCCGGCGTCACGGGATCCTGCGCGGTGCCGAGCGCGGTGTCGAACGTGGCGGGGCCGGTCCCCGGCGTGCCCGGCTGCGCGGGGTCGCCCGGGGCCGGGGTGTCGAGCGCCTGGCTCGTGCCCGGCGTCACGGGATCCTGTGCGGTGCCGAGCGCG